>CACIPU010000001.1 GCA_902588625.1 uncultured Pelagibacteraceae bacterium
TTAATGCCTCCAGTAATGGGGGCGGCAGCTTTTGTTATGGCAAGCTTCATAGGCGTTACTTATTTTGAAATTGTTAAGCATGCATTTTTACCTGCAATTATATCTTATGTTGCTTTGTTTTACATATCCCATCTTGAAGCCTTAAAGTTAAACCTTAAAGGTATGGAAGAAAAAGATGTTCCTAATTTAAAAAATACTTTTTTAGCTGGGTTACATTTTTTAATTCCCATTTTTGTTTTAATATATTTGTTGGTCTATTTAAGGTTTACAGCGTCTTATTCTATATTTTATGCAACAGTTGCATTAATTTCAGTGAATTTTATAAATAAGTTAATTAAAAATCCTAGTTTTAAAGATGCCCTTAAAATTTGGTTTAATCAGACTATTGTTGGTTTTGAAAAGGGCGCCTTAAATATGGTTGGTGTTGGAATTGCAATTGCTACTGCAGGCGTAATAGTAGGAGCCGTGGGATCTACAGGATTGAGCACTAATTTAATTATTGTTATAGAATCTATTGCTAAAGATAATGTAATTATTTTATTAATATTAACTATTATTTTATGCCTACTTCTTGGAATGGGTCTTCCAACAACTGCAAACTATGTAGTAGTAGCCTCTTTAATGGCGGCCGTATTAGTAGACGTTGGTAATGCTTCCGGATTTATATTTCCATTAATAGCTGTGCATTTATTTGTATTTTATTTTGGACTAATGGCAGATGTTACACCACCAGTAGGATTAGCATCCTATGCAGCAGCAGCTATTTCAGGGGGAGATCCTCTAAAAACTGGTGTACAAGCTTTTTGGTACAGTTTAAGAACTGGTATTCTTCCTATCGTATTTTTGTTTAATCACGAACTACTCTTAATCGGCATTGAAAATATTTGGCACGCATTGTTAGTAATAGCCACCTCTTTGATTGGGATTCTAGTTTTTACTTCTGCTACTCAAGCATGGTTTATTAATAAATTAAGATGGTATGAGATAGTAATTTTTTTAATTATATCAATATCCCTATTGTCTCCTGATTTTGTTCTTAATAAATTTTATCCAAAATATAATTATAAAGACATAAATCAAATTCAGTCATTACAATTAGACCCAGATAAGGAAGTGCGTTTTAAAGTTACTCGACTAAGCCAATATGGAGAAAGGTATAAATTGTTTGTAGTTGAAAAAAACTCTTTTGAAAAAAAATTTAATTTAGAAGATTATGGTATTAAATTATTTAAAGAAGACAATAAAATTATAGTTGATACTTTAGAATGGAACAGTAAAGCTAAAAAAGAGGGTTTTGAGACGGGAGATATAATTAGTGAATTTAAGATAGAAACTTTAGATAGGCCGCATAAGAACGTAGTTTATCCAATAGCTTTAATATTATTACTGATTTTTGGTTTTTTTAACTATAAAAGAAAAAAAAATATTATTTATGAATAAAAAAATTATAAAAGGCAGATTTTACAATATTAACAAAAAAATTAACCGAAGATTGGTTGCAAAATATCATAAAATAAAAGATTGGAAAATGGATCCCAAAGGTTATTTTTTAATTTCAGTAAACAAAAGAAAAAAAAACATTGAGGTGGGTTATTGTAAGTTTACTAAATTAGGAAACTCACCAATAAATGATATGGTAGCGGTGATCAATGGAAGAACAGCTATAGAAATAGTAAATACTTTAATAAAAGAAAATTTTATTTCATCACTTCAGCATGCTGCAGATATGGGTATAGAGCTTCATAAAGCAGAATTGGCTTTAAAACATGGTTTTAGGTATGTCCAAGATCAAGACTTACATATTGACTAAAAGTTTTTTTTTTAGTAATTAAATCTTAACAATACTGATGTGGTAGGGAATAATGTGAAATTCATTAACTGTTCCTGCAACGGTAAGAACAAATGTTTAAGTCCGAGCGCTACCCAGTATAGTCCCCTGTCGAATGATGGCCAGGAAAAGCCTAGTTCTGCAATGCAAAATTAGCAGTGGCATTAATAGAAAAATTTAAGGTTAAAACCTTAATAAAAATGGAGTGCCACGTTTATGAAAAAAATAAAAACACTAATACTTATTTTAATTCTAACTTTTAACTTTGAACAAGTATTTGCCGCAGATGTACCGATAATTGTTATAGCACCAAGTAAAAAAGCACAATCTGTTTCAACAGTAGGTACCACTGTAACTGTCCTAGACGAAACATTTTTTAAAAACTCAAATGAACTTTTTTTAGGAGATGCTTTATCAACTAACTCAACCAGCATTAATTTCTTTCAAAATGGTGGTCATGGACAAACTTCGGCTATTCAATTAAGAGGTATGCCAAAAAGATATTCAACAGTTTATATCGATGGTGTTAAAATGTCAGATCCAGCAAGTCCATCGAACGATTTTAATTTTAATCATATTTTAACAAGCCAAATAGCTAGGGTAGAAATTTTAAAAGGTAATCAAAGTTCCGTTTATGGAAGTGGAGCTATAGGAGGAACCATAAATATTACAACTAAAAAAGGTGAACCTGGTTTTCAAAAAAATATACAGTATAATAACGCCTCGCACGGAACTAATAATTTATCACTTTCATTATCTGGGGCAGATGACAATGATGATTTTTATGTTGGTATAGAAAGATTTCAAACTGACGGGATGTCAGCAATGACTCATAATGATGAAGAAGATAGATATAGAAATAATACTATAGTTGCAAACTATGCACGTAAATTTTCTAAAAAAATAAAATTTGAAAGCAATCTAAGAGTTGCAGAAACCTATTCTCAGTATGACAAAGAAGTGGATACTGCTTCGGCAGATCATAGTGAAGAGCTAGATGCTCTGCAGTCTTCAGCAAACATATCTTTGGTTTATGATCCCAATAGTCAATTCACTAATAAATTTACACTATCAAATGCTTATATCGAAAGAATTGTTGGGGAAACTCCAAGTAGCGGTAACACAGAACAAGATAATTATTATGGAACTAGATATGGGTTTATGTACTCAGGTAACTATAACTTTAATCTTGATAACAGTGTTGTGTTCGGATTTGAAAGAGAAGAGGATAAAATGGGATACAACAAAAATATGGTTGGTCGTAAAGATGACCATGCATATGTAACATCAAGTTATTTTGATTATCAAAGCAGAGTTACTAATAATATTTATGCGACATTTGGATCAAGATTTGATGAACACAAACATGCAGGCAATGAAGATTCTCATAGAGCGACATTAGCTTATCTTTTTGATGACAAAACTACAAAGTTAAAAAGTTCTTATGGAACAGGATTTCGTTTTCCTTCTCTTTACGAACTTAATTGGCTTAACTCATTTAACTCTGGTATGACAGCTGAAACTAGCGAGAGCTTTGATTTTGGGATTGAAAAATCTTTTTCAAACTCCGGGTTAAGCTTTGATGCTACTTATTTTAACATAAGGTATATTGATACACTTGAGGGCTGGAAGGGTGCTGGAAAATGGGAAACAAATAACTTCCCTGGAGTAGTTAAATCTCAAGGTTTAGAACTTGATGCAAACTGGTTAAAAAGCGATCAGTTAAATTTTGGTTTGAATTATACTTATACATCCACTTATGATGGAGCAGAGCAAGACGATCCTGATCAGAATGCAAGTTATTTTATGACAGAATTGGTTAGAGTTCCTAGGCATTTAATTAATTTGAAAACAAATTTCAAAATTCCAGGTTATAAAGACTTAGATTTTTCTCTAAACACAAAGTTTTCAGATGATGCCAGAGATTATGGAAACGGAAACAGAACGTGGCGAGATGAAAGATTAGATGATTATATAGTAAATGATTTATCGATAAAGTATAATTTATGGAATAGTTTTGATCTATTTTTGGATATAAACAATATTTTGGATGAAAAATATGAGACCGTTAGAGATTATTCTCAAATTGATAGATCATATAACTTTGGAATAAGACGCTCATACTAATGATAAATTCTCCGTGTAAAAATATTTGCACAATTGATCCTAAGAGTGAACTTTGTATAGGTTGTGGTCGTTCAAGAGATGAGATAGCAAATTGGCTAATTTTAACAGATAAACAAAAAAAAGACCTTTTAAACAGGTTAAAAAGTAAAAATAAAATTTTTACAATCTTTAATAATATGTTAAATAAAAGAATAATGAACAGTTTATACAATATTTCTAAAAAACAAATTTTTCTAATTGGTTTGATATTAATATTAGCTTTAGCGAGATTAATACCTCATCCTTGGAATTTTACTCCAATTGTTGCAGTTGCTATATTGAGTGGTTACTTTTTTAAAAACATATACGCTTCCTTTGCAATAGTAATTATTTCTATGTTGATAGGAGATTTATTTTTAGGTTTTTATGAAAATATGATTTTTGTTTACCTGTCTCTGATATTGATCTCATTTATTTTTTATAAATTTAGTAAAAAAATAAATTTTAAAAATTTATTTATATATGGATTTGTAGGTTCTGTTATATTTTTTGTTATTTCAAATTTTGGTGTTTGGGCTTTAGGAAGTCTTGGAGTTAATAATATTCCATACGAAAAAAATTTAAATGGTTTAATCGAATGCTTTGTTGTAGCGCTTCCATTTTTTCATAACACTTTTTTGTCAACTCTGATATTTTCTTATTCAGCTATCTATATTTATAAGTCCTTACCCGCCTGGTCCAGCTCCAGATAATTTTAATATTTTCCAAACTCCCGAAGCAGTAGCAACAATTTTATTTGCAACACTTAATTCACAAGTCAAAAAAATTAAGGATTTTGTTTTTTTTTGTACTTTTGCTCTTCCAATTAATACTTGATCTAATTTTACCGCCGAAATAAACTTTAATTCTAAGGAAATGGTTACGCATGGACATTTATCCGCTGACCTATGAGCTGCAGTTCCTACGCCAGCATCAACTAAAGCTGCTATAAAGCCCCCGTGTGTAATACCTGCAGCATTAAGATGATTTTTATTTATAGTAGTTTTAAATTCATATTCTTTTTCAGAAAGAGTCCTAAACAAAACTCCACCGTTATGTTTCATAAAACCAGGTTTTAGGCTTATTTCTTCAAATTCAGTATTCATATATTTTAAAATAGAATTGTTAAAATTAATATAAAAATTGTAATTAGAACGAAGAAAATAATTACAGCTTTTTGTAAACTCATTTTTTATTCCTTTTTTCTCTTTTCAATTTTCTTTTTTCTTTAAAACTTAATCTCGATTTTTTCATTACGCTTGAATCTTTAAAGGACTTTCCACTATATCTTTTTGACATAAGTTTTTTTATTTTATTTTTAAAGTTATTTTAATACTTTGTTGTTCTATATAATGATTTTAATACCTCAAAGCAATGAAAACGAATATTCCTTATAAATCAAATAATATTTAAGTAACAACCAGACCTAAAAAAAAACGTTTTTTTAATCAATATTTTCTTATATAAATAAAAAGTGCAAAACATAAATAACCCTTATAATATTTATTTAGATAAAAAATGAATTTATGAATGAAATAAGTGATTTATTAATTTTAATTTTTGGCGGTTTACTATTAAGATATGCTCTAACCTTAACAGGACAGGGTTGGGCCAAATCCTATTCACAGACAATAGCTTTTATGGTTTTGCCTTTAATAACTTTTATTATTACAAAGACTATTGCAAATAATATTGCTTTATCACTTGGAATGATAGGCGCGTTATCAATTGTACGTTTTAGACATCCCGTAAAAAGTGCTCTTGAATTAATTATGTACTTTGCACTTATTACGATAGGAATTGCAACAAGCGTAAGGACTAAATGGGCAATCCAACTAATTGTTGTTATAATTGTAATAATTGTACTATCTAAAATAATTCAAAATATTTTTAATAAAAAAGGGAAATCATTTTACAACACATCATTTAATGAAGGTACTAATCTAAATACGGTTGAGGTTTTTGCAAATGAAAAGATCGAATTAATAGAAAAAGATATTCATTTAGATTCTTCATATAATAATAAACTTCAAAATGAATTTGTTTATAGACTTGCTTTTGAAAATAAAAAAGATTTGGAAATATTAAAAAAAAAAATTGAAGGTTTAAAAAGTATTACTAAAATAAATATTAACTTTAACTAACAAAATGAAAAAAAAATTATTTTTTTTTTTAGTTATTTTTTTATTCTCACAAAATGTAACTGCTAACACCACTTCAAACTGCGAAGACAAATTTAATCAAAATATATCTAATAATCTTTATGAAAAAAAGATTGAATCAATAGAAGTTACTTTTCAAAATTATAGAAACTGGATTAAAAACGGTATAAGAATTTTAATAAGTGAAATGAGAATTACTCCAGAAAAATTCAAAAGAAGATTTGCTGGGGATATAATTATAAAATACGAAGGAGATTTAAAGTGTAAATTACCTGCAAGAATAAGGCATAGTGGAGACTTTAAAGATCATATTCTTGTAAAGAAAAATTCTTTTATTCAAAGTTTAGATATCCATTTAAAAGCTGGAAACATAAAAGGAATCACAAAATTTAAATTATTTATAATAGAAGCAAAAGATAATTATGAAGATGAAGTTTTTATGCCAGTGTTATTACAAGAATTTAAATATTTGTCACCTAGAACACACCTTATAAAAGCTAAAATTAATAATGTTGAAACTAACGTTCTTTTTCAAGAAAAAGCTAGCAAAGAATTACTTGAATTTAATCAAAGAAGAGATGGGCCAATTTTTGAAGGGCAAGAAAATTATATGTTTAACAAGAACACTCAAAGCGTATTACGTGATCAAAAAAGTCACGATGCTTCAGGATTTTATAATGCTATGAAGACAGGTGTTAAGGGACAATTATCTAAACAAATAAACACAAATTGGAATAACAAGGGGGAAAAATTCTCTTTTATTTCTCACCAAGCTATATCAAATTTAAATCTTACCTACCTCAATTATATTGAAGGATATCAGGATAAAAAAAATAATGTGAATTTTAATACCTATAACTTAAATAATAAATTACTTGCATTTTATAATCCGGAAAACATTTTAAAACTTGAGATTTATAATTTATTAATATTTAGTTCAAATGGTTCACACGGATTAGCACCATATAACAGGAAATTTTATTGGAACTCTATGGAAAATTATTTTGAACCTATTAATTACGACTCCCAATTTAATATAGATGATCCAAATATATATTTTTACTTGCCATTTAATAATGAAACTTTAGAGGCTTTTAAAAAATTAGATATTTTATTGAGTAGAGTTGATATAAAAAAGTTACAGAAAAAAATAAATCAAAATGGACTAAATTACAGTGAAAATAAAGTCAAAAATAAAATTAATAAAATTAGATTAAATTTAAAAACTATTAAATATAAATATGAAACATTTGATCCTGAGTTATTAGATTATAATTTAAATTTTAATAATAATGAACAAATGTGGAAAAATTATGTTTTTTCCTTAAAAAAAATGAATGAAAAAATTTTTGTCGTATATAAACAAAAATCAAAACAAAAAAAAAACAATCAAATTAATTTAAATGAAAATAAATTTTATAAATGTGATGTTGAAAACCTTAATTGTTCACAAATAAAACTATCAAATAAACAACAAAATATATTAATCGAAGGTAACTTAAATTTTGCAGGTGAATACTACCAATATATTGGAAAAAATTTTGAAACAGATATTACCTCTAGTATTTCAAAATTTGAAAAAGTTACTATAAGTAATTCAAATTTTTATTTTGATAAAAATATTAATTTTAATTTTGATAAAAAAAATAAAATATTGGATATATATCAACTAAAATTTGGAGCTAGAGCTTTTTTTTATGAAGGAATAGTCGAAGATATTTATATCAACTTTCATGGCTATAACGAAAATTCAAATTATGATTTTATTAACTATCCTATTGATGAAAATAATTTAACAGGATGCCTTTCTTTTATTAATTTAAAGATAAGAAAAATTTTAATTAATACTAAAGGTTCTAGCTGTGAGGATGCAATCAACCTAATAAATGTTAATGGCTCAATAAATGAAATAAATATTGAAAATTCTTTTAGTGATGGATTGGATGTTGATTTTTCGAGAGTGGAAATCAATAGTATAAAAATTGATTCAGCCCACAATGACTGTGTTGATTTTTCTGCTGGAAATTACAAAATAAATATATTGAAATTAAAAAATTGTGGAGACAAAGCCCTTTCTGTTGGTGAAAAATCTTTTTTAACTTTAAATACAATTTTTGCAGAAAATGCAAATATTGGAATTGCATCTAAAGATGATTCAGAAGTTAAAATTATTGATGCAAATTTAAAAAATTTAAAAATTTGTGTTGCGGCATACAATAAAAAACAAGAATTTGGTGGTGGCTTTATATATATGAAATATATGAATTGTGAAAAATATTATGTAGAAGCTGATTTAGATGTTTATTCAAAAATTATTAAAAATGAAAAAAGTTTGAAAAATTATAATTATGGCACGATTCACAATTCTGAAAAAACTAAAATAGCAAAAGTTAATAACAAACAGATTAAAAAAAATTTAATAAAAGATTATGAAACTTTAAATCAAGATGGAACTGTCAATGCAGTTATAGAAATACCAGTAGGTTTAAAAGAAAAATGGGAAGTTTCAAAAATTAGTGGATCTTTATCACGTGAATTCTATATGGGGCAACCAAGAACAATAAAGTATAAGGCGTATCCGACAAATTATGGAATGATACCAAAGACTGTGTTGCCCACAAAAGTGGGAGGAGATGGAGATCCTTTAGATATACTCATTCTTGGAGATCCTTTAATTCAAGGCGACGTAGTCAAAGTTAAAATAATTGGAATGATAAAAATGAAAGATTTTGGAGAACAGGATGACAAAATAATAGCTGTTCAAACTGAAGGTGTTTTTTCTAATTTTGATAATCTGGCTCAATTAAAAAGAGAGTATCCAGAAGTTATTGAAAAAATTAAAGTTTGGTTCACAAATTATAAAGGTAAAAATATCGTTAATTTTATTGATTATGGAACAAAGGAAGAAGCTCAAAATTTAATTTTCCTAAGTAAAAAATATTATAAAAGATTTGGTATAAAACCAAGGAGCTAAATTAATATGAGTTATAGAATAGAAGAAAAATATTTTATAGACAATTATCAAATTTTAGATTTTAAAAAATTTCTTTTTAGTAGGTCAGCTAAAAAAATATTTGATTCACGTGTAATTAAAAGTTTATATTTTGATAATAAGAAAAATGAAATGTACAAAGATTCAATTGAAGGAATAGTTCCAAGAAAGAAGATTAGAATAAGAAATTATCCAAATGAAAAAAATATTAAATTTTATCTAGAAACAAAAATTTCAAGCGTTGAAGGGCGTTATAAAAAACGTCAAGAAATAGATGAAAAAAATTTTCATAAATTAAATGAAATTGGCATTTTAGATGGACAGTATGGTCAATGTTTACCTAAAGTTTATGTTATTTATAATAGAGAATATTTTAAAATTGAGTCAGATAGATTTACGATAGATACGAATATACAATATCAGCTGTACTCCGATAATGTTGTAAGAAATGAATCTAGTTCAATAGTAGAACTTAAAACTTCAAATTTTAAAAATATTGATCGTTTATCAGAAAATTTTCCTTTTCATAAAACTAGATATTCAAAATATTGTAATGCAATAGATAAATGTTTTTACAAGAGTATATAAAATAATTCTGGCGGGCCCTGAAGGACTTGAACCCTCAACCTCGGAGTCCGTAGCTCCGCGCTCTATCCAATTGAGCTAAGGGCCCTAAGAGTTTTCTACCAAAGAAAATGTCTTATTTGAAGCATCTTTCTTTCAACATACCAGCAATGTTATTTTATATGTTGTTATTGCTTAAATTTATTTTATCATTAAAAGAAAGACTGATTATGAGCAATAAACAAAACAATATAGTAATTACTTCTGCGGTTAGGACAGCAATCGGATCGTTTAAGGGGTCCCTAAAACATATGCAGGCACATGAACTAGGTTCAGTAGTAATTAAAGAAGCTATAAAAAGATCAAAATTAAATTCTAACGATATTGACGAAGTAATTATGGGCCAGGTATTAGCAGCAGGAGCTGGACAAAACCCAGCAAGACAGGCGGCAATAAAAGCTGGATTGCCTGTAGAAAAAACAGCATACATAATTAATCAAGTATGTGGATCTGGTCTAAGATCTATTGCCGCTGCATACCAATCAATTTTATCAAAAGATTCTAATATTGTAGTGGCAGGAGGACAGGAGAGTATGTCAAATGCTCCTCATGCAATTAATATACATAAAGAAAAAAAATTAGAGGAAAAAAATCTTATTGATACAATGGTACATGATGGTTTGTGGGATGCATTTAATGGTTATCATATGGGAGTTACAGCTGAAAATGTTGCTAATAAATGGAAAATATCTAGAAAAGACCAAGATGAATTTGCTTTGTCATCGCAGCATAAAACTGAGAAAGCTCAAAAGGATGGAAAATTTAACGATGAAATTATTCCAATTATTTTAAAATCTAAAGATAAAAATAAAAAATTTAGTGTGGATGAACATCCAAGAGAAAAGATGACACTAGAAAGACTTAATAAGTTAAAGCCTGCATTTAAAAATCATGGTGTTGTTACACCTGGAAATTCTTCTGGACTTAATGACGGTGCTGCAGCTGTTATTTTGATGCATGAACATGAAGCAAAAAAAAGAAATTTATTACCTTTGGCCAAAATAGTCTCGTGGGCAACTAGCGGAGTAGATCCTTCTCTAATGGGCTCAGGACCTATTCCTGCCTCAAAAGAAGCTCTTAAAAAAGCTGGGTGGAAAATAAATGATTTAGATTTATTAGAGTCCAATGAAGCCTTTGCAGCTCAAAGTCTAGCAGTAATTAAAAGTTTAGGAATACCAAAAGAAAAAGTTAATGTGAATGGTGGAGCCATTGCTCTCGGACATCCTATAGGAGCTTCAGGGACTAGAATATTAGTGACACTTTTACATGAAATGATAAAAAGAGACTCAAAAAAAGGACTTGCGACTCTATGCATTGGAGGTGGCATGGGAATAGCAATGTGTGTAGAGCGTAATTTCTAATTATTTTTTAAATATTTTTTTAATATTATTTTTTGAACCCAAATTTTGGCGTCTAGGCTTTTATATTTGTGCTGAAATAGCTTCTCAATATTTCTCATAATTAATATCATAATTATATAATAAATAATTACATGGCTGAAAATGGATAAAATTGTGTTATAAATAAAACAATAATCATGTCTAATAAAATACTTGTTCCAGATATCGGGGACTTTGAAAGCGTTGAAATTATAGAAATTTTAATTAAAAAAGGTGATACTATTGCCAAAAACGATCCTATTGTTACTTTAGAAAGTGATAAGTCTAGTGTAGAGGTCCCGTCACCTTTCAGTGGAAAAATTTCTGAATTAAAAGTAGATATTGGAGACAAAGTATCAAAAGGTAGCATATTAGCTTTAATAGAAAATGATGATGAAAAAAATGAAACTCAAACAAAAGAAGAAATTTTAGAAACAAAAGAAGAAATTTTAGAAACAAAAGAAGAAATTTTAGAAACAAAAGAAGAAATTTTAGAAACAAAAGAAGAAAATATATTACCAACAACTGAAAAAATTATTGCAGAAGCTGAGTCCACTATAGTAAAAAAAACTGATATCAAAAAAAATATAAAAAAAAATCCAGCAAGTCATGAACAAAAAAAGACCTTTGCTAAAGCAAATGGAGCTGATATTGATCCATTAGAGACGCAAGAGTGGTTAGAATCTTTGGATGCAGTTCTGAAAAAAGATGGAACAGATCGTGCTCAATATTTATTAAAAAAATTAATTGCTGAGACTTATAAGGAAGGTGCTAATCAATCATTAACTCGTATTACTCCATATGTTAATACTATACCTGTAAGTTCGGAGGTTAAATCTCCAGGAGATCAAAATATAGAAAGAAGAATTAGATCTTTAATAAGGTGGAATGCCGCAGCAATGGTAGTAAAAGCAAATAAAAAAAATCCGGAATTAGGAGGTCACATAGGAACATTTGCTTCCGCAGCCACCCTCTATGACGTTGGGATGAATCATTTCTGGCGTGCTAAAAATAATAAATTTGGTGGAGATCTAATATATTTTCAGGGTCATAGCGCACCAGGTATGTATGCGAGAGCATTTTTGGAAGGCAGGTTGTCTGCTAAGCAATTAGGAAATTTTAGACAAGAAGTTGGAGTAGATGGATTATCTTCATATCCTCACCCGTGGCTAATGCCAAAGTTTTGGCAGTTTCCAACTGTATCTATGGGTTTAGGTCCGGTCTTATCAATTTACCAAGCAAGATTTACAAAATATTTAATTAATAGAGGTTTATTAAAAGATGAGGATAGAAAAATTTGGACTTTTTTAGGAGATGGAGAAACAGATGAACCAGAATCATTAGGCGCTATAAGCTTAGCATCCAGAGAAAAGTTAGACAATCTTATATTTGTTATTAATTGTAATTTACAAAGGCTGGATGGTCCTGTTAGAGGGAATGGAAAAATAATTCAAGAACTCGAAGGCATATTCAGGGGGGCCGGATGGAACGTAATAAAAGTTATTTGGGGTTCTTATTGGGATCAGTTATTAGCTAAAGATAATAGTGGTTTACTAATTAAAAGAATGAATGAGTGTGTAGATGGCGAATATCAAGCTTTTAAAGCTAACAACGGTTCGTATGTAAGAGAAAAGTTTTTTGGAAAATATCCAGAATTAAAAGATTTGGTTTCGTCAATGACAGATAGAGATATTTGGAAGCTAAATAGAGGAGGTCATGATCCACATAAAGTTTACGCAGCATATCATGAAGCGGTGAAAACAAAGGGTAAACCTACCGTTATTCTTGCTAAAACTATAAAAGGTTATGGGATGGGTAAGTCTGGAGAAAGTATAAATATAACTCACCAGCAAAAAAAACTAGGAGAAGAAGATCTACTTTATTACAGAGATCGTTTTGATATTCCATTAACAAACAAACAAGTAAAAAATATTGAATTTTATAAACCTGACGAAAAATCAGAAGAAATAAAATATCTAAAAGAAAAAAGAATGAAACTTGGAGGAAATTTACCAGAAAGAACTTCTTATGCAAAACAAATCAAAAAACCTGCAAAAGATATTTTTGAAAATATGTTAAAATCTTCAGGTGATCGTGAAATGTCAACAACAATGGCATTGGTAAGAATACTAACGAATTTATTAAGAGATAAAAATATTGCTCCTAGATTAGTCCCAATTATTCCTGATGAAGCTAGAACTTTTGGTATGGAAGGATTTTTTAGAAAAGTAGGAATATATGCTCACGAAGGTCAAAAATATGAACCAGAAGATTCAGAGCAATTAAGTTCATATAGAGAAGATAAAAAAGGCCAAGTTTTAGAAGAAGGTATAACGGAAACAGGAGCCATGTCATCATTTATAGCTGCTGGCACTTCGTATACTAATCATGATTTAGAAATGATACCAGTTTATACATTCTATTCTATGTTTGGTTTTCAAAGAGTAATGGATCTTATTTGGTCAGCGGGAGACTCACAAACAAGAGGATTTCTTATTGGAGCAACCTCAGGAAGAACAACATTAGCTGGAGAGGGATTACAACATCAAGATGGACATAGTCATTTATTAGCTGCAACCGTTCCAAACTGCATAAGTTATGATCCAACATTTGCATATGAGTTAGCAATCATTTTTCAAGATGGTCTTAAAAGAATGCATGATCAACAAGAAAATATTTTTTATTATTTGACAACTATGAATGAAAATTATCACCATCCAGAGATGCCAAAAAATTGTGAAAAAGGTATACTTAAAGGAATGTACTTGTTTAAAGAATTTAACAAAAAAGGAAAAACAAAAGTTCAATTACTTGGAAGTGGAACTATTTTGAGAGAAATGATAAAGGCTGGAGAAATATTAAGTAAAGATTATGATATTGATAGTGATATCTGGAGTGTAACAAGTTTTAATGAGTTAAGAAAAGATGGGATGATAGTTGAAAGAAAAAATTTACTTAATCCAACAAATAAGCCAATACTTTCTTATGTGGAAAAATGTTTAGGAAAAAGAGATGGACCTATTATAGCAGCCTCTGACTATATGAGAAGCTTTGCTGATCAGATAAGACCTTTTACAACAAAACCTTTTTACTCTTTTGGAACAGACGGATATGGAAGAAGCGACAGTAGAAAGAATCTAAGAAAATTTTTTGAAGTTGATAAAGAGCATATTATAACTTACACACTAAGTGCACTAGCTAAAGAACAGTTGGTGCCAACTAAATATGCAGAGAGAGCAATGAAAAAGTATAATATTGATAAAAATAAACCTATGCCAATCGTATTATAAAAAATGTCTGAAAAAAAAAAATCAATTGTCAAAGCAAGCCCAAACACAAGAAAGCTTGCAAGAGAATTAGGTGCAAATTTATATTCAATTAAAGGATCACAAAGACAAGGAAGAATAACACAAGAAGATGTTAAAGATTATATTAGAGAAAACTTATCTGAAAAAAACTTAAATAAAAGAGAATTAAAACCTCAACAATATGCCCATTCAGAATTTGGACCAATTGATGAATTGCCAATACCAAGAATAAAAAAGATTGCAGGTCCTCATCTTCAAAAATCTTGGAATGAAATTCCACATGTTACCCATCATGATGAAGCAGACATAACTGAGATGGAAGTATTTAGAAAATCACTACGTGATTTTTATACAGGTGAAAAAATATCCGTTACTCCTTTAGCTTTTATAATAAGAGCTGTAGTTAAAGCATTGAAAGATTATCCAAATTTTAATGCATCTTTGGATTTACAAAATGATAAAATTATCTATAAAAAGTATTTTCATATTGGGATAGCTGTAGACACTAAACATGGATTAATGGTTCCAAAAATAAGAAATGCGGATAAAAAAGATATAACAACACTTGGAAATGAATTAAAAAAAGTAAGTAAACTTTCAGCAGAACTTAAAATAAATAAAAAGGAATTTTTTGGCGGATCAATTACAATTTCAAGTTTAGGAAATATTGGTGGAAGTTTTTTTACACCGATAATCAATTCACCAGAGGTAGCAATTCTTGGCGTTGGTAGATCTGAGAAAAAACAAGTATTCGTGGGGGATAAATATGAAAGCAGAATTATGTTACCATTATCACTTTCGTACGATCATAGGATAATAGATGGCGCAGAAGGAGCAAAATTTTGCGTACATCTTAAAGAAAGCTTAGGAAAAGATTTTGCTTACAAACTAGCAATCTAACTATATGACTAAATCAATATCTTTATGGAGTGCATTATTATGTACTTTTATCTGGGGAACAACATTTATAGCTCAAGACACTGGAATGGATAAAATTGGTCCACTAACTTTTAATGGAACAAGATTTTTAATTGGTTTTCTTTCTATAATTCCTTTTGCAATTTTATACGAAAGAAAAAAAATAATTTCTGAAATAAATAAAGATAAAAAACTATTTTATAAATTACTTTTTTGGGTAGGTACATTTTTGTTTTTAGGCACATATGTTCAACAAGCTGCTTTACTTTTTACTGATGTAGCAAATGCAGCTTTTTTTACTATTTTTTATGTTCCTATGGTTCCTATTATTCTTTTTTTTGTTTATTCAAAATCATTACATTGGAGTATATGGCCATCAGTTTTATTTTGCATAGCTGGAGTTTATCTTCTAAGTGATTTTTCAAATGCTACAGTTCGATTAGGAGATAGTTTAGTTATACTTTGCGCACTATTTTGGAGTTTGCATATAATACTTATTGGAAGTTTTATTAAAAATTTTAATCTTCCACTATTTTTTGGCGCTCTACAGGCATTATTAGTTTCGTTTTTTTCTATTACTTTTGCAATATTTTTTGAAACAATAACAATTCCAAATATATTAAATGAATCTCTATCAATATTGTATGCAGGAGCTTTATCGGGGGGGATTGCATTTACTTTACAAATATATGCTCAAAAAAATATTGCACCTGCTCCAGCTGCTATTATATTTTCCCTTGAAGGAGTTTTTGCTGCGATTGCTGCATGGATTATTTTAGGTCAAATCCTAGGTATTAATAATATTTTAGGGTGTATATTTATACTTTCAGGAGTTTTACTTTCACAGTTAGCTCCTATTGCTAAAAAAAATTATAAATAAACAATACTAAGAATTACTATTGAAAGAATTATTCTGTAAATTACAAATACTTTTAAACTAAATTTTTTAATGAAATTTAAAAATACAGCAATTGTTATAAAAGAAAAAATAAAAGAAAATATTACTGCTGTAATAGCTAAAAAATTAAGTTCAGGACTTCCTACTTTATAAATATTATAAACTCCTAATATACTAGCAGCAAATAAAGTCGGTATAGATAAAAAAAATGAAATTTTAGTTGAATCAAATCTATCAAAACCCAAGAACCTTCCTGATGTAATTGTAATCCCAGATCTACTAACACCTGGAATTAAAGCTAAAACTTGAAATAAACCAATAAAAATAGCAGATCTATTAGAGAACCCTCTATCAATTTTTTTTTTTACTTTTGTCTTATCGCTTATATATAACAAAATTCCGAATATCAGGCTCATCCACCCAATTACTTCCAAATTTCTTAATTGATTGATAATACCCGTATGATAAAAAAAATAACCTACTGGAATCATAGGTAATGTTCCGACTAAAATTTTAAGTAAAAAATCTCTATTTTTTATAAAACTAAATAATTCATTTCTAAAATAAACTATTACGGCTAATAAAGAACCTAAGTGCAAACATATATCTATTAATAAATTCTGATTAACAAATACATAATATTTAGAAACCAAAACTAAATGTGCGATAGAACTTATTGGGAGGAATTCAGAAACCCCTTGAATAAACGATAGAATTAAAATTTCGATAGATGAAAGCATTAAATATCATTATTGCATAGCAGCCATGCAATATAAATTACTATTTTGCTGGATTTTTTAAAAAATAGGTCAGCTATTATGTCCTAAAAATGCTTTTAGGTCCATTTATATTAATATAAATTACAACTAATTATGTCAGAAAAAATGCTTAAATTTACAAAAGTCAATCAAGAAAATCCAAACAAAAGAACTGTTTCAAAGAGAGTGGATGACTTTAGAGAAATTTATGATCAATTTGTAAATGATAAAGCTAAGGAACAATCAAGTAGATGTTCGCAGTGTGGAGTACCATTTTGTCAAGTTCATTGTCCACTTCATAACAATATACCTGATTGGTTAAAATTAACTGCAGAAGGTAGATTACAAGAAGCAAGCGAACTTGCACACAGTACAAATAATATGCCAGAAGTGTGTGGAAGAATTTGTCCACAAGATCGTTTATGTGAAGGGAACTGTGTAATCGAACAATCTGGTCATGGCACTGTGACTATCGGATCCGTAGAAAAATATATAACAGATACCGCTTGGGAAAAAGGATGGATAAAACCAATTGCAGTCAAAAAAGAAATTGATTTATCAGTAGGTATTATTGGTAGTGGTCCAGCAGGCTTAGCCTGTGCTGAAGAGTTACGTAAATTTGGTTATCAAATAACTATTTATGATAGATATGATAGACCTGGAGGTTTATTAATTTATGGAATTCCTAATTTTAAATTAGAAAAATTTGTAGTTGAAAGACGCACTCAACTTTTAAAAGATAGTGGAATAAAATTTCAACAAAACATAGAAATTGGAAAAGATAGTACTTTTGATAAAATAAAAGAAAAACATGATGCAATACTCATTGCAACTGGTGTTTATAAAGCAAGGCAAGTTAATTTACCAGGTCATAATTTAAAAAATATTTTTCCTGCAATGAAATTTCTGACAGCTTCAAATCGTAAAGGTTTGGGAGACAAGGTTACAGAGTTCGAAAATGGCACCCTTAACGCAGAAAACAAAAATGTTGTTGTTATTGGAGGTGGAGATACAGCCATGGATTGTGTAAGAACTGCTATAAGGCAAAATGCAAAATCAGTCAAATGTCTTTATAGAAGAGATAAAGAAAATATGCCGGGATCAGCTAGAGAGGTAAATAATGCTGAAGAAGAAGGAATAGAATTTATTTGGTTATCAAACCCAAAAAAATTCATTGGTAACGAAAAAATTTCATCTTTATTGGTTGAAAAAATGAAACTTGGAAAACCTGACTCTTCAGGTAGAAAAAAACCAGAACCTATACCAAATTCAGATTTTGAAATTAAAGTTGACATAGCAATCAAAGCTCTTGGCTTTGATCCAGAAGATATTCCAAAACTATTTGATAATTCAAATCTCTTAGTATCAAAATGGGGGACAATAAAAGTTGATATGCATTCTATGGAAACAAATTTACCAGGAGTCTTTGCTGCAGGAGATATAGTAAGAGGAGCCTCTCTTGTTGTATGGGCAATTAAAGATGGTAGAGATGCGGCAATATCAATAAACAAATTTTTAAAAAGTAAAAAATTATTAAAAACTAAAGCTGCATGATTAATATATATAAAAAAAATCTAAAAAAGTTAATTGACAACAACGTATATAATTCAAGTCAAGAACATGATGCTTGTGGAGTTGGTTTTATAACATCAACGGAAGGAAAAAAAACTAGACAAGTTGTAGAATATGGAATTCAGGCATTAAAAGCAGTTTGGCATCGTGGGGCTGTTGATGCTGATGGAAAAACTGGCGATGGAGCAGGAATTCATATTGAAATTCCAAAAGATTTTTTTGTAGAAAGAATAAAAAATGCAGGAAGAGAACATAAAGAAGGTATTATTTGTGTGGGAATGATTTTTCTTCCACGAAATGATTATTCTTCCCAAGAAAAATGTAAAACAATAGTAGAAAATGAATTATTAAATAGAAATTATTATATTTATAGATGGAGACAAGTTCCAGTTAACACTAAAGTTTTAGGTACTAAGGCAGAGAACAATAGACCAGAAATTGTCCAGGTTATTTTTAAATCTAACGACAAAAACTTAAAAGACGATGAGCTTGAAAGAGATTTATATATTGCAAGAAAAAAAATAGAAAAACAATCAAACTTAGAGAAATTGAAGGATTTTTATATTTCATCAATGAGCTCAAGATCTATTATTTATAAAGGCATGTTTTTAGCAGAAGCTTTATCAGAGTTTTACCCAGACTTGTTAGACAAACGTTTTATTTCTAGATTTGCAATTTTTCATCAAAGATATTCAACAAATACATTTCCTAGCTGGGACTTAGCTCAACCATTCAGAACTTTAGCCCATAATGGCGAAATTAATACAATTAAAGGCAATATTAATTGGATGAAAATTCACGAACAAGACATGAATAATAAGTTTTTTAAAGATATAGATTCTTTAAAACCTGTCATTGGAGTAAATAATTCTGACTCAGCAGCGCTAGATAATGTTTTCGAATTACTTGTTAGATCAGGTAAATCTGTCCCTTTAGCTAAACTAATGTTGATTCCGGATGCCTGGTCTAAAAGAAGAAAAACTGTATCAAAAGCTCATCAACAGTTATTTAATTTTTTAAATAGCACGATTGAACCTTGGGATGGACCAGCCGCCATTTCTGCGACAGATGGTAAATGGATAATAGCAGCACAAGATAGAAATGGCCTACGTCCATTGAGATATACAATTACCTCAGATAAATTGTTATTCGCAGGATCAGAAACGGGAATGATACCTTTTGATGATAAAAAAATTATTTTTAAGGGTAGATTAGGACCAGGACAAGCTATAGCAGTTGATCTTAAAAACGGTCAAATTTTTGATAGTAAAAATCTAAAAGATAAAATTTCAAAAAATTATAAAAAATATAATAAACAAATAATTGATTTAGATAAAAAATTTAATATTACAAAAGAAAAATTTATTTTTAAAGGTCAAGAGTTGAGGCAGCGACAATTCTTAGCTGGAATAAATATTGAAGATTTAGAATTAATTTTACAGCCGATGGTAGAAGATACAAAAGAAGCAGTTGGCTCAATGGGTGATGACACACCATTAGCTGTTTTATCAGATCAATATAGACCACTATCACATTTTTTTAGACAAAATTTTAGTCAAGTAACTAACCCACCTATTGATTCTTTGAGGGAAAGTGAAGTAATGAGCTTAAAAACACGTTTTGGAAACACAGGAAATATTTTAGATTTTGAAAATTTAATAGAAGAAAATATTTATGTTTTAGAAGGTCCAATACTGTCTAATATCCAATTTGAGAAATTTTTACGACTTTTTAAAAAAAAAATAAAAATATTAGATTGTACTTTTGATATTAATAAAAGTTTAAAAACTAGATTAAATGATTTGCGAATTGAAGCTGAAGCAGCAGTACGAGAAGGTAGTAAACATCTTATTTTAAGTGATAAGAAAATTAATGGAGAAAAAGCTCCAATTCCGATGGCACTTGCTATTGGAGCAGTTAATTCAAAATTAGTAAATTCAGGTATAAGAGGTTTTGCTTCAATAAATTTACAAACATCTGAGGTTTTAGACACACATTCATTTGCTGTTATGTTAGGTGTAGGGGCTACTACCATAAATCCTTATATTGCTTTTGATTCTATTTACCAGCGTTATGAAAAAAAATTGTTTGGCAAGTTGAGTTTTGAAGACTGTGTTAAAAGATATATAAAATCTGTAGATAATGGCTTATTAAAAATAATGTCAAAAATGGGTATTTCTGTTTTAAGTGCATACAGAGGAGGATGTAATTTTGAAGCAGTTGGTTTAAGCAGGTCTTTAGTGGCAGAATATTTTCCCGGAATGACTTCTAGAATATCTGGTATTGGAATTACTGGAATTGAAAAAAAAATAAAAAAAATTCATGGAAAAGCTTTTAATAAAAATATTTCAATTCTTCCAATCGGAGGAATTTATAAGTATAGAAAAAATGGTGAAACACACCAATATCAAGGAAATTTAATTCATGCATTACAATCAGCTGTAGAAACTAATTCATATGAAATTTATAAAAAATATGTTGAAGGAATATATAATTTACCAATAATTAATTTAAGAGATCTTTTAGATTTTAAAAAATTCAATAAATCAATAGATGTTAAGGAAGTTGAGAGTATTGAGAATATTAGAAAAAGATTTGGAAGCGGAAGTATGTCACATGGAGCTTTATCTGCAGAAGCTCATGAAACTTTAGCTATTGGTATGAATAGGATTAAAGCAGCTTCCTGTAGTGGAGAAGGAGGCGAAGATCCAAAAAGATTTGTTATCAAGGAAAATGGTGATAATTCTAGTTCAAAAGTAAAACAAATAGCTTCGGCTAGATTCGGCGTAACAATAGAATATCTAAATAATTGTAAAGAAATAGAAATAAAAATTGCACAAGGTGCTAAACCTGGAGAGGGAGGTCAGCTCCCAGGATTTAAAGTTACAAAAGAGATTGCAAAATTGAGGCATTCTACCCCTGGAGTTACTTTGATTTCTCCGCCCCCACATCATGATATTTATTCTATAGAAGATTTAGCACAGCTAATTTATGACCTTAAACAATCCAATCCAAAAGCAAGAGTAGGTGTGAAGTTAGTCGCTTCTACCGGAGTAGGAACTATTGCAGCTGGAGTAGCTAAAGCAAAAGCTGATGTAATATTAATTTCAGGTCATTCTGGTGGAACTGCAGCTAGCCCACAAACTAGTGTTAAATACGTTGGGGTCCCTTGGGAAATGGGACTTACTGAGGTAAATCAAATTTTAACATTAAACGGACTTAGACAACAAGTTACTTTAAGAACTGATGGAGGAATAAAAACTGGAAGAGATGTTGTGATTGCTGCAATGATGGGAGCTGAAGAATTTGGGATTGGAACTACTTCTTTGGTAGCAATGGGTTGCATAATGGTTCGTCAATGTCATTCTAACACTTGTCCTGTAGGAGTTTGTACTCAAGATGAAAAACTAAGAAAGAGATTTACGGGAACACCCGAAAAAGTAGTAAATTTATTTACTTTTATTGCTGAAGAAGTTAGAGAAATATTAGCTAATTTAGGTTTCAAAAATTTGAATCAAATTATAGGAAGAACAGATCTTTTAAAACAAGTTAGCAGAGGATCATCTAATTTAGATGATTTGGATTTAAGTCCACTTCTAGTGCAAGCTGATCCAGGTAAAAATAACAGATTTGGTAATCCAATGTTAATAAATAAAGTTCCAGATACCCTAGATGAAATTATTTTTGAAAAAATTAAAAATTTACTTGGTAGAGATAAAAATATTAATTTAACTTTTGAAGTAAAAAATACTCACAGAGCTGTTGGAACTAGACTATCTCATTATATCTACCAAAAATTTAAAAATAAAATAAACGATCAAAATACTATAAAAATAAATTTATCTGGGTCAGCTGGCCAATCACTAGGCGCTTTTGGAATCAAGGGTTTAAAAATAAATTTATCAGGTGATGCAAATGATTATGTTGGTAAAGGACTTTCAGGGGCAACGATAGTTATTAAACCACCTATTAAAAGTAATTTGGTTAGCCATGAAAATACTATTATTGGAAATACAGTTCTTTATGGAGCTACATCTGGAAAACTGTATGCAGCAGGACAATCAGGAGAAAGATTTGCTGTAAGAAATTCTGGAGCCGAAGCAGTAATAGAAGGTTGTGACTCTAATGGTTGCGAATATATGACTGGAGGAACGGTTGTAATTTTAGGCAAGATTGGTGATAACTTTGCAGCGGGAATGACTGGCGGGATGGCATTTGTTTATGACAAAAAAGATGAGTTTAATAATTTTGTAAACCAAAATTCAGTAGTTTGGCAAACACCAGAAACAGTATATTGGAAAGAATATTTAAGAAATTTAATAAAGGAACATTTGAATGAAACAAATTCTAAAATAGCAAAAACGATATTAGATAACTTTGAAGAAGAAATAAAAAACTTTAAACAAATTTGTCCTAAAGAGATGCTAGGAAAATTGGAAAATCCATTGACTTTAAAGAGCCAAATTTCAGAAGCAGTTTAAACAGTAGATATTTTTTTAATCATTAGACTTAATTGATAACAGATTTTTTTTAGGTCAATTATTCTTGACAAACTGTGTTGTCCATTTTTAACCACAATAAATTTTTTATCTGATTTACTAAAAATTCCCAAAATTTTTTTTGAATATTTTAAAGGCACCACATTATCTTTTGATCCATGTAATAAAGTAATTGGTATATTTATATAATTTTTTTTATTTAAAATTTTATTATTTCTTCCGTCAAAGATTAGTTGTTTTGTGAGTGGGTACGTAAAATCACCATGTTCAAGATTATAAACATTATTGTCAATTATAAATTTTTTAATTTTTTTTGTAAATTTTTTCCACATAAGATTTTCTAAAAAGTCTGGGGCAGAGCCAATCCCGATAAATCCTTTTATATTTTTTTTAAAAAATGGAAATAAATTTAAAGCTATCCAACTTCCCATGCTAGATCCAATAAAAATCAATTTTGTTTTTTTTTTTAATTTTGAACTAATAAGCTCCTTAGCTTCCTTAGTCCATAAAGAAATATTTCCATCAATAAATCTTCCTGAAGATTTTCCATGTCCAGAATATTCAAATTTTAAAAAATTTAATTTTTTCTTTGAACAGAATTTTTGTACGGCTTTTGGTTTTGCTCCAACCATATCAGACATAAAACCATGAAAAAAAACTACAGTTATTTGGCTATTTTTTTTAATAAATAAATATTTAATTTTTTTTTTGCTACTTGTGATAAAATATTTAGATGTTTTATAAGTCATTTAAAATACTATAGTAATTCAAAAAAATGAAAAAAAAAATCAAAGTTTTACAAGTTATACCAAAATTAGGTTACGGAGGAGCAGAAACTGGTTGTTATGACTTGGCACATTTTTTACCAGAAAAAGGTTGTAAATCTTATATAGCTACAAGCTCTGGAGCTTTACTTGATTATGTTGATAAAAAAAAAGTTAAAGTATTTAGATTACCAGTACACTCAAAAAATCCAATTTTAATGTTACTTAATACATTGATAATTTTTTTTATAATAATTATTTACAATATTGATATTATACATGCTAGAAGTCGAGCGCCTGCTTGGTCATGTTATTTAGCAAGCAAGTTATCTTTTAAAAAATTTGTAACAACATTTCATGGAACATATAATTTTAATAATAGTTTTAAAAAATTTTATAATTCAGTAATGGTTAGATCGGACTTGGTCATTGCAGGTTCAAATTTTATTTTTTCACATATAAATGAAAATTATAGTAATTTTTTTTTGAAAAATAAGAGAAAACTTTTAGTAATTTTTAGAGGTATTAATACAAACTATTTTAATCCCCAAAAAATTTTACCAGTAAAAATAGATAAGTTTTCAAAGGAAAATAATATTGATAGAAATAAGTTTATTATTCTATTACCTGGAAGATTAACCTCATGGAAAGGTCAAAAAATATTTATTGAAAGTATAAAGTTACTCTCAGAAAAAAGTGATATACCACCTTTTGAAGCTATTA
Source organism: uncultured Pelagibacteraceae bacterium (assembly GCA_902588625.1). Taxonomy (GTDB): domain Bacteria; phylum Pseudomonadota; class Alphaproteobacteria; order Pelagibacterales; family Pelagibacteraceae; genus AG-414-E02. Next base: position 24,571 of record CACIPU010000001.1, read on the forward strand.
TTCTTGGCAGCGACCAGGGAAGAAATGTTTATAAAAAACAACTTCTTGTTTTAACTCAACAATACAGATTAGGTAAAATTATTAAATTTATCGATGCATGCAAAGAAATGCCTATAGCTTATGGAATTTCTAATTTAGTATGCTCTTGTTCTACAGAACCAGAGGCTTTCGGAAGAGTTTCAGTTGAAGCTCAGGCAATGCAACTACCTATTGTTGCAAGTAATATAGGTGGATCAAAAGAAACTATAATTCAAGAAAAATCAGGTTTTTTATTTAAAAATAAAGATTCTAAGTCATTAGCTGATTGTATAGCTTTAGTAATGCAAAAAGACTACAACTCGTTAAAATTAATTGGTACAGAAGGCAGAAAAAATGTATTAAAACGATTCGATGTTGATAAAATGTGTCAGACAACCTTTACTGAATATAAAAAATTGATAGAGTTATCTTAACAAATGCCCAATATAAAATTACCTGATGGTAAGAAAATTCCATTTACAAAAAAGATTGATGGTTACGAAATAGCAACAAAAATTAGCAAATCCTTAGCTAAAGATGCTTGTGTAATGAGTGTAAATGGAATTCTCAAAGATCTTAGCTCTTCGATTGAATCAGACTCAGAAGTAAAAATTATTACAGCTAAAGATAAAGAAGGTCTAGACGTTATCAGGCACGATGCTGCGCACATATTAGCTATGGCTGTTCAAGAACTATTTCCTGGAACACAAGTTACAATTGGTCCAGTAATTGAAAACGGTTTCTATTATGATTTTTCTAGAAAAGAGCCTTTCACATTAGATGATCTTAAAAAAATAGAAAACAAAATGAGAGAAATAGTTGATCGTGATGAAGTCACTAAACGCGAGATATTAAATAGAGATGCAGCAATATCTCATTTCCAAAAAATAGGTGAAGAATATAAAGCAGAAATCGTGGAAAGCATTCCCAAGAATGAAGAGGTATCTATATATCATCATGGTAAGTGGTCAGACCTGTGTAGAGGTCCACATCTGCCTTCTACTGGAAAAATTGGTAAAGCATTTAAACTTACAAAAGTTTCTGGAGCTTATTGGAGAGGAGATTCGAATAATGAAATGCTTCAAAGAATATATGGAACATGTTGGAGAAACAAAAAAGAATTAGATGAATACCTTTTGCGATTGGAAGAAGCTGAAAAAAGAGATCATAGAAAACTAGGCAAGGAAATGGATTTATTTCATTTCAGAGAAGAAAGTCCTGGTGCAGTATTTTGGCACCATAAAGGTTGGTCATTATTTCAAACACTTATTGATTATATGAGATTAAAACAATTAAAAGCAGGATATAAAGAAATTAATACTCCAGAAATATTGGATAAAACATTATGGGAAAAATCAGGCCATTGGGAAAAGTTTGGAGAGCATATGTATACATCAGAAACCCCTGATAAAAAAATTTTTGCAATAAAACCAATGAATTGCCCTGGTTGTATACAAATATTTAATCAAGGGCTTAAAAGTTATAGGGATCTTCCTCTCAAGTTTTCTGAATTTGGTAAAGTTCATAGATATGAACCTTCCGGAGCTTTACACGGTTTGTTAAGAGTTAGAGCTTTTACACAAGATGATGCGCATATTTTTTGTACTGAGGAACAGATTACACAAGAATGTTTAGTAGTAACCAATTTAATCTTAGAGATTTATAAAGATCTTGGTTTTGAAAATATTCTATTAAAATATTCTGATAGACCAGAAAAAAGAGTTGGAGAAGATAAGGTCTGGGACAAATCTGAAGCTGCCTTGTTAGAAGCAATCAAAAAATCAAAATTAAAATATGAAATCAATAAAGGAGAAGGAGCTTTTTATGGACCTAAAATAGAATTTGTATTAAGAGATGCTATAGGAAGAGATTGGCAATGTGGCACGTTACAAGTGGATCTTAATTTACCTTCTAGACTTGGAGCCTCATATATTTCAAAAGACGGTTCAAAACAAATACCAGTTATGCTTCATCGAGCTTTATTTGGTTCTTTAGAAAGGTTTATTGGTATTTTAATTGAACACTATGCAGGGAAACTCCCGTTATGGCTCGCTCCACTAAAAGCTGTAGTTTTACCAATAGCTCCAGAATTTGATAATTATGCAAAAAATACATTTGAACTGCTAACGAAAGCAGGTATAAACACGGAAGTGGATTTAAAAAACCAAAAAATAAGTTACAAAATAAGAGAACATTCCTTAGCAAAAGTTCCTCTATTATTAATATGTGGGCAAAAAGAAGTTAATGATGAAAGTATAACAATAAGAAAATTAGGCTCAGAAAAACAAGAAACTTTAAATATTAATGAAGCAATTAAAAAAATATCTAATTTAAATAAATTTCCAATAAACTAAGTGTCATTTCAAAAACAAAATTATTTTCAAAGAAGAACAAGACCCAAAGGTCCTAGAACTAACGATAGAATTAGAGCTTCACAAGTTCAAGTAATAAGTAGTGATGGAAAAAATCTTGGAACACTTCCCACACAAGAAGCAATTAACATAGCTAAACAAGAGGGTTTAGATTTAATAGAAATTTCTCCAAACGCAAATCCACCTGTATGTAAAATTATAGATATTGGAAAATATAAATACGATTTGCAAAAAAAAGCTCATAAAGCCAAAAAAAAACAAAAAATTGTGAATTTAAAGGAAATAAAATTAAGACCTGTTACAGAAATCCATGATTATAGTTTTAAAATTAAAAATGCTCAAAAATTTTTAACAAAAGGTGATAAGGTCAAATTTACTGTGCAATTTAGAGGAAGAGAAATGCAACATACAGATTTAGGTTATAAATTAATGCAAAGAATAGCTGATGATACTGCTAAAATTGGGAAAATCGAAGTTAAGCCTAAGTTCGAAGGTAGGCAAATCATTATGATAATTCAACCATTATAATCTTATTGTAAATCAAATATAATATTTGTATAAACTGCATAAATTTTATGCCTAAATTAAAAACTAAAAGTTCTGCAAAAAAAAGATTTAAGTTAACCGCTAGGGGTAAAGTAAAAATGCCTCAAGCTGGAAAAAGACATGGAATGATTAAAAGAACTAATTCGCAGATTAGAAAACAAAGGGGGACTACAATTATGTCTAAACAAGATTCAAAAATTGTTAAATCATATATGCCCTATAGCTTGAGAGGATAAAATGGCAAGAGTTAAAAGAGGAGTTACTAGTCATGCACGTCACAAAAAAGTTTTAAAACAGGTTAAAGGACAGTATGGAAGAAGAAAAAATACAATACGTGTAGCTAAACAAGCTCTAGAAAAAGCCTTGCAGTATGCCTACAGAGATCGAAGGACTAAAAAAAGAGAGTTTAGATCTTTATGGATCCAAAGAATAAACGCAGGAGTAAGAGCAGAAGGAATAACTTATTCTAAGTTTATATACGGCCTAAATAAATCAGGAATTAAACTTGACAGAAAAGTATTAGCGGATATTGCATACAACAATCCAGAGGTATTCAAATCGATTGTAAAAAAAATACAATCTTCCCTCAATTAGTAAATAATCAAAAGCGTAGAGCAGCCTCTATCATAAAGGTATTATCATTACCTGAATTTTTATCAATTTTTAAAATCTAACATAATTTACTCTATATTCATTTCTTGTTTACAACGAGAAACTAATTTAAAAGTGAGATTTGGAGATAAAAAATAGTAAAAAAATATCAGGAAGTAATGGAAAATTTTAATCAAATTGAGAAAGATATTTTAGACAAAATTAAGAGTATAAAAAATCGTAACTCTTATGATTCAGTTAAAACTGAAATTTTTGGAAAAAAAGGTATTCTTACTGAATTGTTTAAAAAGATTGGAAGTTTAGATCAAGATCAAAGAAAAGAATTTGCTTCAAGACTTAATTCTTTAAAAACAAAAGTAACAGAAATCCTAGAAAAAAAACTTAATGATTTTAATCAGTTAGAAATTGACAAAAAACTTAAAAATGAAAATCTAGATGTAACGTTGCCTGGACGAACATATTTTTCTGGGAAAATTCATCCAGTTTCGCAAGTTATAGATGAGGTAACTTCGATTTTTTCTGAAATTGGTTTTTCTGTAGAGGAAGGACCTGATGTTGAAAATGAGTATTATAACTTTTCAGCACTTAATACACCTGAAAATCACCCAGCAAGAGATATGCACGATACTTTTTATCTTGAACAATCCAAAGATTTACTTTTAAGAACTCACACTTCACCAGTTCAAATTAGAACTATGTTAAAAGGAAAACCTCCTTTTAAAATAATTGCACCCGGGAGAACTTACAGATGTGATAGTGACCAGACTCATTCGCCCATGTTTCATCAATTGGAAGGTTTGCATATTGGTAAAAATATTAATATGGGGCACCTAAAAGGATGTTTATACTATTTTGTAAAGAAATTTTTTGAAGTTGAAAAAGTAAAAATAAGATTCCGACCTAGCCATTTTCCTTTTACTGAGCCATCAGCAGAGGTAGATATTGGGTATAAAATAGAAAATGGTCAAATTAAAGTTGGCGATGGAGATAAATGGTTAGAGGTTCTTGGTTGTGGAATGGTACATCCCAATGTTCTTAAAAATGCAAAAGTAAATCCTAAACAATATCAAGGGTATGCATTTGGTGTTGGTTTAGACAGACTAGCGATGCTTAAATATGGAATTAACGACCTTAGAGCTTTTTTTGAAAGTGATATAAGATGGTTAGAATTTTATGGCTTTGATCCTTTAGATGTTCCAACAAATTACAGAGGACTTAGTAGATGATAACATCTTTATCCTGGTTAAAAAATCATTTATCTACTAAAGCAAACTTAAAACAAGTAGTTGAACGTCTAACAGAAATTGGTCTTGAGGTTGAAAGTATAAAATCACCAGATAGTAGTTTAGATAACTTTACTATTTGTAAAATTATAAAATCACAAAAACATCCAAATGCAGATAAACTAAAGATATGTGAAGTTGATATAGGAAAAGGAAATTTAGTAAAAGTAGTCTGCGGAGCGCAAAATGCTATAGATGGATTATTTACTGTTTACGCTCCTCCAGGAGCTATTATTCCAAAAACAAAAATTAAATTAAAAATAGCAAAAATTAGAGGTATCGAGTCTTTTGGAATGTTATGCTCAGGAAATGAGCTTGATCAATCTTCTGACGTTGATGGAATTATTGAGTTAAATAAAAAAGATAAAAATATAGGTGATAAATATTTTAAAAATTCTTCAGAAGAAGTCATAGATATATCAATCACACCCAATAGACCAGATTGCTTAGGTATTAGAGGAATTGCAAGAGATTTAGCTGCATCAGGCCTAGGGCATTTAAAAAAACAACCACCAATAAAAATAAATCAAAAATTTAAGCAGCCAATTAAAGTTTCCATAATTAATGAAAAAAATAATGGTTGTGCAGTTTTTGGAAGTGTCTACATAAAAAATGTTGTAAACAAAGAAAGTCCTGATTGGTTAAAGAAAAGAATTGTATCATTAGGCTTAAAACCTATTTCTGCAATTGTAGATATTACAAATTATATAATGTTTGATTTAAATAGACCTTTACATGCATATGATGCTGATAAAATTAATAAAGAAATTATAGTAAGAAATTCTAAAAAAGGTGAAACTTTTGAAGCCCTCGATAATAAAAAATATCTACTAGATAATGATATGTGTGCAATTACTGATAAATCGGGTGTTCTTGGACTGGGTGGAATTATTGGAGGAACTAGATCTGGAACAGAATTCTCAACCAAAAATATATTATTAGAATCAGCTTATTTTTATCCCTCAGAGATACGAAAAACTGCAAAAAAATTAAATATAGATACTGATGCTAAATATAGGTTTGAGAGAGGTATAGATCCAAACTCAATAAAAATAGGACTTGAGCTAGCAATGTGCATGGTTTTAGATATTTGTGGAGGTGAAGCTAGCAAATTATCCTTTGCAGGAAAATTCAAAACAAAAAATAAAAGTATAGAATTAAACTATGATAAATTTTTAAATATTATAGGTTTTGCAATTACAAGTTCTGAAATAAAAAAGATACTTACTTCATTAGGTTGTGAAATAAAATCAGGAAAAAAAAGTATAAAAGTCTACCCTCCTTCGTGGAGACCAGATATTAAACAAGACATCGATTTAATAGAAGAACTTATAAGAATTAAAGGTTATAAAAAAATACCTCTTATAAATCCAGAAAAAGAAAATATAAAAGAAACCTTAAATAATAGACAAAAACTTTTCCATTTTTCTCAAAGAGCTGTAGCTGCAAAAGGATTTATAGAAGCAGTTACTTGGTCGTTTACTGACTCAAAAGTAGATAATTATTTTTCTGAGTTAAAGAATGAAATTAGATTATCTAATCCAATATCTAACGATTTAGATGTCTTAAGATCTTCACTATATTCTAATTTAATGATTAGTGCTAAAAAGAATATACATAGAAATTTTGAAGACCTCATGCTATTTGAAATTGGCCCAGTTTTTACAGGAAAAGAACCTGGAAAACAAACAACAATGATTGGAGCAATCAAAACTGGAAAGCATTCAAGAAAAAATTGGATTGAGAAAGAAAGGAATTTTGATGTTTTTGATATTAAAGGTGATGTATTAAGAACTTTAACAGAAATAGGAATTGATAGTCAAAAAATAAGCATTAGTAATAAAACTAAAAAATGGTACCACCCAGGAAGATCTGGATTAATATCATTAGGATCATCCAATGGACCTGAATTAGCATATTTTGGAGAAATACACCCGTCAATAATAAAAAAATTAGATTTAAAAGTTGAAACTGTTTTAGGATTTGAAATTTTTTTAGATAATATACCCGAATCTAGAAAGAAAATTAGAGAAATTAAACCTCAGTTTATTGTTTCAGACTATCAAAAAGTAATTAGAGATTTTGCTTTTGTAATTGATGGTAAAATAAATTCTGGAGAAATTATTAATATAGTTAAAAATACAGATAAAGTATTAATTAAAAATGTAAAAATTTTTGATATTTATCAAGGAGAAAATATTGAGTCCGGAAAAAAATCAATTGCTTTTAGCGTAACATTCGAACCCAAAGAAAAAACATTAAGTGAGGAAGATATTGAAAAAGTTAGCAAAAATATTATATCTTCAGTCCAAAAAGAAACGGGCGCAACTTTAAGATCCTGATGTCTGATATAGATAAAATTCGTAATTTTTCGATAATTGCGCACATTGATCATGGGAAATCTACAATTGCAGATAGAATTATTCATAAGTGTGGAGGTTTAACTGACCGAGAAATGAAATCTCAAGTACTTGATTCGATGGAAATAGAAAGAGAAAGAGGCATAACAATTAAAGCTCAAACAGTTAAACTAAAATACAAAGCTAAAGATGGAAATAATTATATTTTAAATATAATTGATACTCCTGGGCATGTTGATTTTGGTTATGAAGTAAGTCGTTCATTGTCTGCATGCGAGGGGTCACTATTAATAGTAGATAGTACGCAAGGTGTAGAAGCCCAAACTTTAGCAAACGTTTATCAAGCACTAGAAATTAATCATGAAGTTATTCCAGTCCTAAATAAGATAGATTTAGCTGCATCAGACATTGAAAAGACTAAAAAAGAAATTGAAGATGTTGTGGGTATAGACACATCAAATGCAATTAGTTGTTCAGGTAAAACAGGAGAAGGAATCGAAAATATCTTAGAAGCAATCGTAAATATTTTACCTCCACCAAAGGGAAAAATACCAAATAAATTGAAAGCTCTACTAGTTGATAGCTGGTATGACACTTATTTAGGAGTAGTTATTTTAGTTAGAGTAATTGATGGTAAAATAAAAAAAAATATGAAAATTAAATTAATGTCGAATAATGAAGAGTATATAATTGAAAAAGTTGGAGTTTTTACCCCTAAACCTGCTGATGTTGAAGAATTAAATTCAGGTGAAATTGGATTTATAATAGCTGGTATCAAAACTTTATCAGAAACAAAAGTAGGAGATACCATATGTGATTCACTAAACCCAATTACTGAACCTTTATCAGGATTTAAACCCAGCAAACCAGTAGTTTTTTGTGGATTGTTTCCAGTAGATAGTTCGGAATATCAAAAGTTAAAAGATGGATTAGGAAAGCTCAAATTAAATGATGCAAGTTTTTCTTATGAACCAGAATCTTCTAGTGCACTAGGTTTAGGTTTTAGGTGTGGTTTTTTAGGTTTATTACATCTAGAAATTATTACAGAAAGACTAGAAAGAGAGTTTTTTGTAAATTTAATTACAACTACACCAGGAGTTATTTATAAGGTACATAAGATAAAAGGTGATATTATAGACTTACAAAATCCATCTAGCATGCCTGATCCTACGCAAATTACAAAGATCGAAGAACCTTGGATAAATGCAACTATAATAACTCCAGATGAATATTTAGGTTCTATAATAAAAATTTGCCAAGATAAAAGAGGTGTTCAGACTAATCTTAGTTATTCGGGTAATCGAGCTGTTCTATCATATGATCTTCCATTAAACGAAGTAGTGTTTGATTTTAACGATAGATTAAAATCCGTTTCAAGTGGATATGCTAGCTTTGATTATGAAATAACTGGTCATAAAGAAGGCAATCTAGTTAAATTGGGTATTTTAGTAAATACTGAACCAGTTGATGCTTTAGCAATGATTATACATAAAGATTTTGCACAAAAAACTGGAAGACAGGTCTGTGAAAAATTAAAAGATCTTATTCCAAGACATAATTTTATGATACCAATTCAAGCAGCTATTGGTGGAAAAATAGTAGCAAGAGAATCAATTAAAGGTTTTTCAAAAGATGTACTTACAAAAATACATGGCGGCGGGGCCACTGATAGAAAAAAGAAATTATTAAAAAAACAAAAAAGAGGAAAAGCTAGATCTAAACAGTTTGGAAAAGTAGAAATTCCTCAAGAAGCCTTTATAGGAGTTTTAAAAATAAATAAAGAAACTTAGCTGGAGAGGTGGCCGAGTGGTTGAAGGCGCACGCTTGGAAAGTGTGTATACGAGCAATCGTATCGTGGGTTCGAATCCCACTCTCTCCGCCATTAATTTAGCTTTTTGGAAGATTTTATGAGGTTGCGAAAAAGAGTTCCGTCGCTCCTGTGTCGCTCGTAGAATGAAAATTAGACCTATGCGAGGCAATTAAGTGTTAAATAATAATATTAACTGACCACCCAAAGAAAGAAAGTTCAGAACTATTACTACCTTCGCAGCATATGCCCATCCATGAGGTTTCTTTTTTTTAATTTTTGTAAGCTGGTAGTTTGTACTGCTATTCCACGTTCCTACCCCAGCCCATATATTTGATGCTAAGGCAGCTACTAAAAAAATATTATTGTCATTTATTTCAGCAAAATATCCAGACCCAAATGAGATTACACCGTTTATTACTACAAAGTATAACCAAAAACTTTCTCCCAAAGATTTCTTACCCTCCCAAACATCTACTATAAAGTTTTCACCTGAAGCAATTTTAGATTTAGATCCCTGTTTATTTTCTCCAAATATTGCACCAATGATAACAAGAGCAACTGGGATGAATAAAAGGTACCACCATTTAAATCCTGACTTTTTACTTTTTGTACTTTTTGTTGAAGATTTTCCATAAGGTTTATCATATATGCATTGATAAGCTCCTCCTGTTGCATAACGAACATGATTACTATAAATGAACAATCTCCTTTTTTCTCCTGACGCTAAATAAACTGACATCTTATCTCTTTTAATTTTTTCTTTATCTGAATCATAAATTGCATGGCTTGTTAATTTAATAGATTTTGAACCAGTATTTTGAAAATCAAAAACAGCTGCTGTTTTTGATTCATTTATAAACCAACTCATTTTTATATCTTCTCTGCAACCAGCAAATGCTTTGCTGCTTAACAACAAACCCAGAACCAAGATCCCTAAAAGTTTTTTCATGGAAAAATGCTACCACGATTAGTGACCATATTAGAGTCTAAAAAGCGGTCATTCTCTGGTCACTACTAGGGTAAATTTTTGCAATTTTGAGATTAAATAAGCGTTGATATTATTGTTCGTGGTTGAAGGCGCACGCTTGGAAAGCTTGTGTACTGTCAAAGGTACCGTGGGTTTGAATCCCACTCTCTCCGCCATTAATTTAACCTTTTATCTAGTTAAAAAAAAAGTTAGGATATAATTAATCACTTACTGATCATTTTGAAAAATAAATTATAAAGGATTTTTAATGAATTTTATTGAAGCTATTTCTTCTGGTTTAAATAATTATTTTAATTTTAAAGACAGGGCATCAAAATCTGCATTTTGGTATTTTTTATTATTTGAATTTATATATTTTTTTATTGCGGGATTTCTTCTAGGCATGATGGGCGTTAGTGAAGATATTTTCTCTATAGCTGCGTTATTTCTTGTTTTACCAATTGCAGTACCTGGTATAGCAGTTACAGCTAGACGTATTCATGATTTTGGTAAATCAGGTTGGATGCAATGTATTTTCATTCCCGGTTTTGTTATAGATGAGTTTCTCGGCACAGGATACGTTATATGGTTAGTAACTTTTATTATATTTGCTATATACTGCTCACAAAAGGGAACTAATGGAAAAAATAAATTTGGGTCCAAACCAAGAAAATAATCTAATCGCTCCCTGATCACTCCTAGAGCAAATTTTTGCAATTTTGAGATTAAACTAACGTTGGTATTATTGTTCGTGGTTTAAGGCGCAGGCTTGGAAAGTGTGTATACGAGCAATCGTATCGTGGGTTCGAATCCCACTCTCTCCGCCATTAACTCTGACCTTTTTCTTCTTCTAGTTTTTTTTGTTCGTGAGATTTATTTAATAGTCTTTCTTCCATTTTTCTCAAATTTTCACTTTCAATTTCTTTTGCTCTTTTTACTTCATTAATTTGTATTTTTCTTGCTTCCTCTGCTCTTTCTTTCCTTTCTTGTTCTTCTACTAATCTTCTATTTTTTTCCTCTTCTCTTAATTTTTTTTCGATTATTTTTTTTGCGTCTTCAATGCGGTTCGATCTATCTCTTTCTACTTCTTCTATTTTATTTTTATGGATTTTATTTAATTCCCTTCTAGCTTCATTTTCTTCTGCTATTCTCTCTTCTTTTAATTTATTGATCTTTTCAAGTTGGGAGAGTTTTTCTTGTTCGGCAATATCTAATTTATTCTTATAAGCTTGGTTCGTATTTTCAATTAATTTTCTCTCTTCTTCAATCCTTTTTTCTTTTTGAATTTTAATTAAATTTAATTTTTTTGAAGTTTCTTCTTCATCTTTTTTTATTCTTATTTCTTCTTCTTCTCTCAATTTTCTTTCTTCTTCTTGTTCAATTTTTATTTTTTTTTCTTTTTTAAGTTTTCTATCTTCTTCCTTCAACCTTCTTGTTTCCTCTAGTAATCTTCTTTTATTTTCTTCTTTAAATCGTCTATTTTCTTCATCTTCTAATATTCTTTCAGATTCTTCTTCTAAGCTTTTTTCTTTTTCTTTTAGAGATATTTGTTCGTCTTTTATTTTTCTTATGAGTTCTTCATTTAATCTTCGTTTTTCTTCAATTTTTAGCCTTCTCTCTTTTTCATTTTTTAAATTATTTTGTTCTTTCTCTTTTAATATTCTGTTTTCTTCTTTTATATTTGATAGATATTCTTGTTCTAATCTTCGTTTTTCTTCAGCTTTAGTTTTTTTTAATTCTTTTTCTGCGATTCTTCTTTCTTTTTCTTTTTCTTCTTTTTCTTTATAGTGTTGATCCAACTCTTCTTTTTCTTGTTGTTCTTCAAATATTCTTTTTTCTTTTAATTTATTTATTTCTTCAAGAGCTATTATGTTTTCGTTTTCTATTTTTTCTAATTTTTCAGTGTAGATTTTGTTTGTCTCTTCTAACTTTTGTTGTTCGTCGATTATTCGCTTTTCTTTTAATTGAGAGATTCTTTCAAGTTCTGATAGTTTTTCTTGTTCTGCTTTTGTTATACCCTCTTTATAAATTGGATCAATTCTTTCTCGCTCCTCTCGTTCCTCTTTCCTTTTTCTTTCTTGCTCAATTCTTATAATGTTAATTTCTTTTGATCTATCTTCTTCCTCTTTTTTTAATTGCCTTTCTTCCTCTTTTAATTGCTTTTGTTCTTCTTTAATTTGTTTTTCCCTGTTTTTTTCTTTTAATTTTACTTTTTTTTCTTTTTCCCTTTTACGTTTTTCTGTAAAATTATTATAAATTTTACCTAGGTTCTGAAATTTAAAATTCACAACTTTTTGTAGATCTATAGCTGCCCCGTTACTTTTTTTTTTACTATAGTTTTTGAGTTTTCTTTTCTTAATAATCTTTTTTTTAGCTCTCTTTTTAAATTTTTTGACCATCATTCCCTCCCAAACAATAATTATTTTACACTTATTTTTGTTTTTAAAAAGCTAGTGGTAGCTCTCTTTGGTTATTTTAATACTATATACTGCAAAGTTCTCGGTGCACGCTTAGAAATATTGTGTACTTTCAAAAGTACCGTGGGTTCGAATCCCGCTTCTCCAACATTAATTTAACCTTTCGGCCTCTTTAAAAAGACGTTAAGTTTGAGATGGTGTAGTGAAAAATTTTTTTTATAAAATAATTACTAAAAGAGAATGGTCAGATTTTAAAAAAAAAAATTTTTTTTACGGAACAAGAAAAGATTTAAGGGATAAATATATTCATTTATCAAAAAAAAATCAAATTAAAAAAACTTTACAAAAACATTATTTAAAAAAAAAAAATTTAGTTTTACTGAAAATTAAAATACCACAAAACAAAAGAATCATTTGGGAAAAATCATCCAATGGGGAAGTTTTTCCTCACTTTTACTATTATTTAGATTTATCTAATGTGGAAAATACATATAAAATTTTTTTAAAAAAAAATGGTTCACATTTTATTTTATCAAAATATTAAAACTTATTTTAAATTTATTTTATGAGTTATGATTTCCTTGTTGGTATAATCTATTAGATAAATTAGATTTATAACTTCACTATGTTTTTTAAATAAAAAATTTATTTTATTATATATACTGCGCAAATTATTATATCCAAAATCTTTATAGGCAATAGTAGTCATTGGTATCCATAAAGAACTATTAGTATATTTTCCTATTTTACTAAATAGATGTGATACTCTTTTATTAATTTTATTTACAATTTTTATTAGTTTTGCGTTTTGTTCCCATCTTATATATAAATTTAACTCATTATTAGCCAGAACACCTAGACCAGGTGAATTTAACTTAAATTTTTTTATTTTTATATTTTTTAATATAATAAATATTTTTTCGATATTTTTTGTATTTCCTGTAATAATATTAATATGAGGTGCGGGCGCACGAGAAGAAAAAAATTTAACATTATTTTTTTTTTCTAAAATATTCCACGCTTTATTAATTTTATTATATGTTTTTCCTTTAAAACCAAATGCTATAGCGTATTTTTTCATTTAACTTAGTTTAAAGAGTTATATATTAAATACCAGATATGCATAGGTCTTGATGAATGAAAAAGCTTGTTAATAGATATCCAAAAAGAGCTCTAAAATTACGTATTATGGTAGGAAAAAATATTATCAATAAAGACCATAATTTATTTGTAAAAAAATATAACGCATGTGGGATTATACAGCTTATGAATTCAGATTTTAAATTAATCAATAAGAATACAAAAAGATTGACACATTTTAACATACAAAATACAGGACATAAACCAGGTCAAAAATATATTATTATAAAAATAAAAAAAAGAGGATACTTTAACGGAGTAATATTTAAACAACCTATTCTTGATAGTAATTCTGTTATACTTTCAGAGTGCATATCAGTAAGAAATTTTGTTCATTACAAAAATTTAAAAAAAAGTGTTTTCAAAAATAGCCTTTCTAATATAAAAAATATTAATTCTTTAAAACAAACTGTTAAAAGACGTTATAAAAAAAGTTTGGCACATTTTTCTGATAGGGAAAAAATTTCTATGGGTATTGCAATTACAAAGTTAAAAATTATTAAAAGGTTTTAAAATAAAATATTTTGAGTTTAAATTTTAATTTTTACGCTATTAATTTATACTTTAAATAAAGATTTTTTTGCGTTAAATTTAATTTAAGATGATTAATAAAACTACTCTAAAAGATTCTAAAATTGGTTGGCGTTTTGATAATAGTTATATTCGATTGCCAGACATTATGCTTTCAAAACTAACACCGGTTCCAGTTCGTAAACCAAGAGTGATTATTCTTAACCATATTTTGTCGAAAGAATTAGGATTAGATTTTTCAAATGTATCTGATGAGAATCTTTCTTTAATATTTTCAGGAAATTTATTACCAGAAGGATCTGATTCTATTGCGCAAGCTTATGCGGGTCATCAGTTTGGGTATTTTACAATGCTTGGAGATGGACGGGCAATAATGATTGGAGAACATTTGACACCAAATAATAAAAGATTTGATATTCAATTCAAAGGTTCAGGTCGAACACCTTATTCTCGAGGTGGAGATGGACGAGCCACGCTTGGGCCTATGTTGAGAGAATATATTATAAGCGAAGCTATGAATGCATTAAATATTCCAACTACACGTAGTTTAGCTGTTGTAATAACAGGTGAAAATGTAATAAGAGAAACATCATTACCAGGATCAATATTAACACGTGTCTCTGCTAGCCATATTAGAGTAGGTACATTCCAGTATGTTGCTATGAAGGGTGATTTAAAAACTCAACGAACTCTAGTTGATTACACTATCGATCGACATTATCCAAATTTGAAAGGAAATAAAAATTCTGCACTTGATTTATTAAATTCAGTAATGGAAAAACAAATTGATCTAGTAATTAATTGGATGAGAGTTGGATTTATTCACGGTGTAATGAATACAGATAATATGGCAATTTCTGGAGAAACAATTGATTATGGTCCATGTGCGTTTATGGATGTTTATAAGCCAGAAACAGTTTTTAGTTCTATTGACCACAATGGTAGATATGCTTTTTGCAATCAACCCGGTATTACACAATGGAATTTATTAAAGTTTGCAGAAACTTTATTACCATTGATAGATAAAGAAAAAGATGTAGCGATAAAAAATGCAGAAAAATGTATTAATAATTTTAGCATAATATACAAAAAAAAATGGCTTAGCATGATGAGGAAAAAATTAGGTTTATTTGGAGAACATACTGAAGATGAGAGATTAATAAATAATCTTTTAATTTGGATGAATGCCAAGAAGGCTGATTACACTAATACTTTTTTAATATTAAAGGATGAAAATATATTTCAGAATGATCTTTTTAAAGATAATGAGTTTATCTCTTGGCACAAAGAATGGCAAAAACGATTAATAAAAAATAAAAAAAGTAAAGAAAGTTCATTAAATTTAATGAATGAAGTTAACCCATTAGTTATTCCACGAAATCATGAAGTAGAAAAAGTGTTAGAAGCAGCTACTAATGAAAATAATCTAGCTCCCTTGAATAGTCTAATAGATGTTTTAAAAAACCCCTATAATTATAGATCAGAAATTGTTCCATATCAGTCTACTCCTGAACCTAACAATAAAATATACCAAACATTCTGTGGTACTTAGTTTATTTATTAAATTGACACCATCCCGCTTGGTAGTGAGAAAAAAGTAGTTTTGCTCCTACGTGCGCGGCATACTCGTGTACAAGAAACCCTTTACCTCCTATAGTGGGTGATGGAGATGGCTCAGCAAGTACTTTCCAGGGTTCATTAGCATTTCCATCATTTTGAGTTAAATTTCCAGTCGCAGGAGAATCATCGACTACTACCAATGAATCTTTATGTAATATTCTGTTAATAGCAGTTAACTCTTTTAAATGATGCGCAGCAGAAGGATAAGGGTACCGCCAATCTACATCAAATGAATCTAAATAAAACATTGATACTTGTACTTTATTTTTTAAGAAATCATTAGACATTTTATTTAAATAACGAACACTATCATCTGTTGTAATTGCAACATTCTCACTGACAACTTCTTTACAAACTTTTGTTGAATTTGGGTTAATATCAACTGTGTAAACCTTTGATTTTTCTCCCCTTGATAAAGTATACTTATCAAATAAGAGTGTACTTTGACCATCTAAGTAATTATTTTTATTTCTTAAACATCCAGTTTCTACAATTATTATCGGATTCGGCTGAGAATCTAGATACTTGAAAATTTTTTTAAAAGAAATTTCACGAGATCCTAATTTTGAAGATATATCATTAAACCACTTATAAAAGTCTAAATTTTTATTCATAATATAAATATATATTATTTATCATTTACACTCTACCACTCCATTAATACCAATTTTAAGTTTAGTTTCTAATCCATATGCAGGCGTTTCGTCAACTTCTAGAACTTCTATTCTTTTATCTAATGTATTATATGTTTTGGGAGAACAAAGTTCATTAGCTTTAATTTCAAAATCATTTTTTAATTTATCCATAATTTTTTTTCCTTTTTTAGAATTAGTTTCATATTGACTAGCTCTAACCCACTTTTTTGCTACTATAGAAATTTTACGCGTATCTTTTCCAGAAAAGTCTTTGGTTTTTATATCAGATTTACTTTGACATGTAATGCTAGATCCATCTAACGCAATACATGTCCCTAAACCTTCTTGTTTTCCATTGATAAATTTTCCCACAAAGGCTGTTCCATCTGGATATGTAAAAATTCCCTCACCATGACGTTTTCCATTTACAAATTGGCCTTCATATTTTTTACCATCAGCATAATAAAAGATTCCTACCCCATCTATTATATCTTCTTTAAATGTTCCCGAATACTCTGTGCCGTCGGTCCATAATTTTGTTCCGTCGCCATGAGTTTTTCCATCTTTCCAAGATCCATAATATCTATCTCCATTAGTCCAAAAGAAAGTTCCAATTCCATTTGGTAAAATATTTTTAAAATCACCTACATATTTACCGCCACCAGGATATATCGAAACCCCTCTAATAATTTTTCCATTTTTAAATATTCCTTCATATTTATACCCTGCCTCATTTACATAAGAACCTTTACAATCTGTCCAAGTACTAGTGTCGTCACCTTGGCATTTAAATACTTTTTCTTGTTCTTCTTTTAATTTTTGTTGTGCTTTTAAAATTTCTTTTTTTTCTTTAGTTTCTTTATCAGCCTCAATCTTTTTTTTATCCCAACCACCTTTAACATCTACACAATAACTTAGACGTTTATTATCTAGTTTATATATCTCCAATCCATCTCCACCTTGTTTTTTATATTCCAATTTAATTACAGATTTATTTTTATTATTTAAAAAATATTGATAATAAATGTCATCACCCTTTGCACTTTTTATTTTTTGACTTATAACTTTTTCCTTTTCTATGGACTGTATTTTGTCTGAAAAGTTTTGGACTGTTCCATCTTTTGCTTTTAATTCTACTTCAATTACATTTTTTTCAATATTAATTACGTAGTTTCCAGTTACAACATTATTTATTTTACATCCTTGAAAAGCATAAATTTCTGCTAAGCTTAAATTGTAACAAAAGAAGAAGTTTACAAAGATTATTAAAAAAAATTTTTTCATTTTAAATAAATTTATAATATGTGTTGTATTATTAAACCATTAATTAGTTTGAATAGTCTACTTTTTCGATTATAATGAAATTTATTGATTCTAAACTTTAACAAAAGGAGGCAAATTATGATCTGGGTCGCAGCAGCAGTTGTAGTAGTATGGTACATGAATAAATAGTTAACTAATTCTTTTTATTCTAAGTACATTTAAATTTGCAGTTTTATAAATTCTGTCTATTGTATCTTTTATAGACATTATTATAGTTTTTTTTAAAGGACCATATGCGTGTATCAAACTCTTTTTAGAAAGAGCAATTGCAACATGTCCTTTCCAAAAAATTAAATCATTTTTTCTAATATTTTCAATATTTACATTTTTTTTGAAAAACTTTATCTGGTCTTTTGTATCGCGAGGACAGTATTGATTGTTGTAATTAAAAAACACCTGCACAAGACCAGAACAATCTATACCAGTAAAATGTTTTCCTCCCCATTTATATTTTACCCCTGAAAATTTTTTAATATCGTTGAATACGTCTCGATTTCTAAAATTTATTTTTTTTAAATCTTTTTTTTGTATCCAAAATTTTTCAAATTTATAAAAACTAGATTTTTTTTTTACTACTTGAATCCTAGATCCAAAACTAAGTTTTGTATTAATTTTAAATTTTAGGTTAGGTTTAGAATATATTTTTGCAAACAATTTACTTACCTTATGAGTATTTTTTTTATCTAAGAGAAAATTCTTTCTGATAATAAAACCTTTGTAATTATCCATATTATTTTTGATTTTAAGCCATTTTCCATTATTTTTTATAATTTTAAATGTATCCCCGTATAAAATTTGAGTAACTACTTTTGAATTAAGATTTTTTTTTTTATATACGTTTATGAAAGATATATTGCTTTTCACTGCAATTTAATTTTTTTTCTAATAAACCAAAGGCAAATTAATGAAGGTATTACCATTATAGCTGTTATTATAAAAAACGTTCCCCAATCACCATTTAGCCAATCAACGAGTGCACCAGAAGATGCAGCCAATGTAGTTCTTCCGGCTGTACCAATAGAAGCTAATAGTGCATATTGAGTAGCTGTATAAGTTCTATCAACTAGTAATGAAATAAAAGCAACAAATGCAACAGTAGCGAAAGCAGCGGCCATATCATCAAAAATTACTGCTATTGCAAAAAGCCATTCAGATTTACCTGACCATGCTAGAATTGAAAATAAAATATTTGTCGACGCCATCAGTATTCCAGAAATGAACATAGCTTTAATAACACCTGAGCGAATAGCAAACAAACCCCCCAAAAGAGTAAATACAACTGTAGTTATCCAACCCAACCCTTTAGAGTAAAGAGCGATATCAGATTTTGAAAAACCAATTTCTTTATAAAATATTATTGACATTCTCCCAAGAAAGGCTTCTCCTATTTTAAAAAGAAAAACAAAACCAAGTATACCTAAAGCAATTTTAAAACCATTTTTTTTGAAAAAACTTAGTATTGGTCCAGCAATTGTGCCGCTAGCCCAAGCAATTGATTTAGTAGCCAAATTAGAAGAACCTAATTTTTGCTCAATCATTTTTTCAGTTTCTTTTTGAGACTCCTGTCTTTCGTTTAATTGCGGTTCATGAACAAACATTAAGCCAATGTTACAAGCAATCACAACAACTCCTAGTACTAAGAATGTAATCTGCCAATAGTTTTCAAAGCCAATATTCTGAAAGTATTCAGCAGCATTTAAAGCAATTACTCCTCCTAATTTATATCCTGTCCACCAACCAACGACAGCAATTGCTGCCCCTGCTTGCATTGATTTACCTTCATTCTCACCTATCTGTTCAATTCTTAAAGCGTCTACAGTAATATCTTGAGTAGCTGATGCGATTGCTACTATCAAACCAATTGTGATTACCAAAGCTAAATTTGTTACTGGATCTATTACACTCCAGCATATTAAACTTATCAGTATGGCGCTCTGCATCAATACAATCCAACTCCGACGGTGGCCAATTTTATTAGTTAGCAGTGGTATACGAATTCTATCTATTATCGGGGCCCACAAGTAATTAAACGCATATACTGCAAAAATTAAACCTGCCCATCCAATTGTACTTCTGCTTAAACCATCTTCTTTTAACCACAAACTTAAACTGCTACCGATAATAACCCAAGGAAATCCACTTATGATTCCAAGCAAAAGAATTCTAGCCATTCTTTTTTCAAAATAAACAGCAAATGTTTCTGAAAGCGTTTGTTTTTTGTATATTTCCATAACTTACTTACATTTATCAATTTTTCCAAAATGAAGGAAAAAATAAAACCAATATGGCAAAGAGCTCAAGCCTACCAAGAAGCATTCCTAAACACAAACTTAATTTAGAAAAATTAGGTAAATCACTAAAATTACCAGTTGGTCCAATAATATCGCCAAGTCCAGGGCCAACATTTGATATAGCAGAAGCAGACCCTGATATTGCTGTAACAAAATCTAAACCATCTATAGATAGTATTGCAGCTAAAACAAAAAAAATAAAAAAATAAAGAAAAACAAATGTTATTATTGAATATATAAAAGTATTATCAATTTTTTCATTATTATACTTTATAGAAAATATACCACGGGGATAAACTAACTTTTTTATTTGATTTATTATAAACATACCTAAGATTTGAAATCTAAAAATTTTAATTCCACAAGTAGTTGATCCAGCACACCCACCTATAAACATTAAGAAAAGAAAAAAAATTAATGGGAATTTTCCCCAAGCACTAAAATCAGATGTAACATAGCCAGTTCCTGATAAAATCGATACTACATTAAAAGCAGATATTCTTAAATTTTCCAGAAATTCATATTCAAGGTTACTAAACATTAAGTAAAAAAACATTAGTGAAATAGAAATAATTACAATATATAAAAGACCTTTAATTTGAGCATCTTTAAAAAAAATTTTTTTATTGCCTTTTATAAATTTTAAATATGCAATAAATGGGACACTTCCTAAAATTATAAAAATTATTGAAACTATTTCAATTTTGGAGTTTTGAAAATAACCAATCGACTCACTATAAGTTGAGAATCCTCCTGTAGCTATTGTAGTCATTGAATGTGCAACACTATCAAACATGTTCATGCCTGCAGATAAATATGCGGCGGCGCAAGCAAAAGTTAAAATTAGGTATATTGAAAAAATTATCAAAGTCACTTCTCTCGTCTTGGGTAAAATTTTTTCTGCAACATCTGGGCTTTGGTCTTTTTTAAATAATTGCATACCTCCTACATTAAGTAATGGTAATATAGTTATTGCCATTACTATTACACCTATACCGCCTAACCATTGTAAAATTGCTCTCCAAATAAGAATACTTTTTGGAGCGTTATCTAAATTAGAAATGATAGTTGATCCAGTAGTTGTTATTCCTGACATGCTTTCAAAAAAAGCATCAATTATTGTCAAATCAAGAGAACTAAAAAAAAAGGGTAATGAACCAAAAAATGCAATACTAATCCAGGATAAAGCTGTTAAAAGAAAGGCTTGTTGCAAATTCAATTTTCTCTTTTCCTCTAGGTTAGTAAGAACTAGAAGTATACCAATAAATGTTGTTAGTGAAGCTGAAGACAAAAAAGTGCTATTTTTTTCATGGTACATATATTCAATTAAAAAAGGTACTAGCATGGATATCCCTAATATTATTAGAAGAACACCAATAGCAAAGAAAACTGTCTTGTTATTATTCATTTTGGGATTGAAGAGTATTTAAAAATAATCGAAATTCAACATAATAAGACCTTAATTATATCTATATTTTACTAATAAAATTTAATAAATCTTTTATATCGTGATTGATAAATCAATAATTCAAGCTACTAATTCTTGGCCATTTGTGGAAGCTAGAAGATTAATTAAAGATAGACAAAAAATCTTTGAAAAAAAAGGAAAAATTATTTTACAAACAGGTTATGGTCCAAGTGGATTACCCCATATCGGCACATTTGCAGAGGTAGCTAGAACCTCAATGATGGTTAATGCAATTAAACAACTTGTAGACATTCCTACAGAGATAATAACTTTTTCGGATGATATGGATGGTTTACGAAAAGTTCCAGAGAATATACCAAACAAAGATATTCTAGAAAAAAATTTACACATGCCACTAACTAGCATACCTGATCCATTTAAAAAATATAAAAGTTTTGGTGAGCATAATAATGAAATGTTAAAAAATTTTTTGAACGAATTTAAGTTTAATTATGTTTTTAAAAGCTCAACAGAAATGTATAAAAATGGAATTTTTAACCAAACTTTACTTCTGGTTTTAGAAAAATATGAACAAATTATGGAAATTATATTACCCACATTAGGTAAAGTTAGACAAAAAACTTATAGTCCATTTTTGCCAATATGTAATAAAACAGGAAAAGTTTTAGAAGTTCCAATAATAGAAATAGATAAAAAGAATGGAAAAATAATTTATAAAAATGAAAATAAAAAAGAAGAAATGGAGGTAACAAACGGAAAATGTAAACTACAATGGAAAGCCGATTGGGCCTTAAGGTGGTATACCTTTGATGTAGATTATGAAATGTATGGAAAAGATTTAACTGAAAGTGCAATACTCTCAAATAAAATATGTAAAGTTTTGGGGAAAAGGGGCCCAAATGGCTTTGCGTATGAATTATTTCTTGACGAAAAAGGAGAAAAAATTTCAAAGTCTAAAGGAAATGGAATTACCATTGAGCAATGGTTAAAATATGCATCACCAGAAAGTCTATCTTTGTATATGTATCAAAATCCAAAAAGAGCTAAAAAACTATATGCAGACGTTGTTCCAAAAGCAGTTGATGAATATTTAACTTGTATTGATAAATTTAGTGCTCAAGATTTAAAAACACAGCTTTTAAATCCTGTTTGGCACATTCACAATGGAAAACCTCCAAATGAAAAATCTATTATGCCATTTTCGGTTTTGTTAAATTTGGTAGGAACTAGTAATGCTTCAGATAAAGAAACGTTATGGAAATTTATTAAAAAATATAAAAAAGATATTAATATTTCTGAACACCCAATTTTTGATCAACTTGTAGAATATGCATTAAAATATTTTAAAGATATAGTTCAACCAAATAAAAAATTTAGAAAACCAAATGATAAAGAAAAGAAAGCTTTACAAGATTTGATTAAAAGACTTAAAGATTGTAAGGATCATACAGATCCCGAAACTATACAATCAATTGTGTATTCAGTGGGTAAAGATAATGGTTATAAAGACAATTTAAGAGAATGGTTTAAAGCGATTTATGAAATAATTTTTGGAGATGAAGATGGTCCCCGAATGGGTTTCTTCATAAGTTTTTTTGGTATTAAAGAAACAATTGAATTAATTAATAAATATATTAAATAATGTTTTCTATTTTCAAACCTTTTTTGTTTAGTCTAGATCCGGAAGCAGCACATAATCTGGCTATTAAATCACTTAAATTTAATCCACTTCCTAAAAAAATATTTGAGGTTGAGGATGAACAAATGTTAAATGTTAACCTTCTAGGAAAAAAATTTTCTAATCCAATAGGTCTGGCAGCAGGATTTGATAAAAGCGCTGAGGCATTTAATTCATTGTTAAAATTAGGATTCGGATTTGTAGAAGTTGGTACTGTCACGCCCAAAAAACAGTTAGGAAATCCTAAACCAAGAATTTTTCGTTTGGAAGATGATGATGCATTAATTAATAGACTGGGTTTTAACAACGATGGTATGGAGATAATTAAAAATCGAATTAAATTAGAAAAAAAAGAAGGTATACTAGGAATTAATATTGGACCCAATAAAGATACAAAAAATCAAAAAGAGGATTTTTGTGTAGGACTAAAAAAATTTTATGATATTGCGGATTATATTACAATTAATATTTCTTCACCGAATACAGAAGGATTGAGAGACTTTCACGAACAAGAAAAATTGATAGATTTATTATCCGCTCTTAATAAAATAAAGGAAGATGTAAAAACGCAAATTCCACTGTTGTTAAAGATTTCACCTGATATTAAATATGATTATATATCTGAAATAATTGATGTAGCTAACAAAAGTAAAATCTCTGCAATAATACTTACAAACACTACTAATGCTAATAGAGATAGACTTTCAAGCAAACAGAGAGAAGAAAGAGGAGGTCTTTCAGGAGAGCCGTTACAAGAAATTTCAACAAATATAATCAAAAAGTTTTACAAAAAATTAGACGGTAAAATTCCTATTATTGGTGTTGGGGGAATTAATTCTGGCAAATCTGCTTATGAAAAAATTATTGCTGGTGCTAGCTTGTTACAAATTTACACTGGACTTGTTTATAAAGGACCCACTGTAGCAAAGGATATTAAAAAAGAATTAATTGAAATTTTAAAATCTGAAAAAATAAATAATATAGAAGATGCCGTTGGAAAAGGTATTTGATTAACCAATTTTTCCCAAAGAAGGGAAATACTCCAAAATAAAAAAACCTAGGATTTGTAAATGGCCAGTTAAAATAGCTATTCCAGTTAATAATAAAATAATCCCACCAGCTTTTATTATTATTGGCATATATTTTTTAAAACTCTTAGAAAAAAATAAGAATTTATTGATTAAAACACCAGAAACAATAAAAGGTATAGCCAATCCCAGAGAATAAGCTGAAAGTAAAAATATACTTTTAATTATACTTTCTTCTATCGTAGCCATTACTAGTATCGAGCCAAGAATAGGACCTATACATGGCGTCCAACCGAAACCAAATGCTGCACCTACTATAAAAGGGAAAGCTAAACTGTCATTATATTTATTAGTAAAAATTCTTATATCTTTATTCATAAACTTAAAGTTAAAAATTCCAATAATTTGTGCTGAAAAAAAAATTATTATTATACCAGCAACAATTCTAAGAATTTCGGAGTTATTTAAAAAAAAACTCCCAAGTAGAGAAGCCGCAGATCCCAAAATTATAAAGACAAGAGAAAAACCTAATGTAAAAAAAACTGTCCTAATTACCACGTAATTTTTTTTTTTTTCCAAAAGTTCTTCCAAAGAAGAACCTGAAATATACGAAATATAACCAGGAATTAAGGGGAGAACACAAGGTGATAAAAAGCTAATTATTCCTGCTAAAAATGCTATAGATAATGAGACATTCATTTAATATATTCTCTTGATTCCATTTCTTTCTACATCTATATACAGCATAGGAAATTTAATATGTCAAAAAAATGCGAACTAACAGGAAAGTCTCCCCTAAAAGGTCATAAAGTTAGCCATGCTAATAATAAGGTTAAAAGGAAATTTTTTCCTAATCTAAAAAAGGTTACTTTTAAAAGCAATATATTAAAAAGAAATATTAAACTTAGTGTTAGTAATTCAGCATTAAGAACAGTTGATTATAAAGGAGGTTTAGATTTTTTTTTAAAGAGCGCAAAGTCTTTCAATCTATCTCCTAAGGCAAAAAAACTTAAAAGTAAAATAATTGCAAAATTCTAATATATTAAATGATTAAAATAAAAAATAGATTTTTTTTTATTTTAGCATTTTTTATGGCGTTAACAGTTGCGCTATCTAATTATCTAGTACAATTTCCAGTTAACTATTTTAACCTTCAAGATATATTTACTTATGGAGCTTTTACCTACCCAGTAGCTTTTTTGATTACTGATTTGACAAATCGGAGATATGGCAAATTGGTAGCAAGAAAAATTGTTTATATAGGATTTATTTTAGGTATATTTTTAACATTATATTTTTCAACAGATTTTTCAAATTTAGTTTCAAAAAGAATAGCAATTGCGTCTGGAAGTGCTTTTTTAATTGCACAATTACTTGATGTGCAGGTATTTGACAAGTTTAGAAGAAAAGTTTGGTTTTTAGCACCACTTATCTCTTCATTGATTGGATCTACAGTTGATACATTTTTATTTTTTTCGATTGCATTTTATGGAACAGGTATAAATTGGGTAACCTTATCTCTTGGAGACTTACTCATTAAAATATTGGTTACTATAGCAATGTTAATACCTTTTAGAATTTTGCTTTCTAGCGTAAATGAAATTACAAAAATAAAAAAAAATTTTAATGTATAGTTTTTTGTTTTTTTTCAGAAAAAAGTTTTGTTAACTGGTTTATCATTACATCTCCAAGTTCTTGAACGTCTGCAATTTTTATTGCTTTTTGGTAATATCTCGTAACATCATGACCAATTCCAACAGCAAATATTTCAACATTTGAATTTTCTTCTATCCATTTTACTGTTTGCTTCAAATGTTTTTCTAAATAATCACCAGAATTTACAGATAAGGTAGAGTCATCTACAGGGGCCCCATCTGAAATTACCATTAATATTTTTCTTTCTTCTTTTCTATTAGCAATTCTTTTAAAGGCCCAGAGTAAAGCTTCACCGTCAATATTTTCTTTTAATAAACCTTCTTTCAACATTAAACCAAGATTTTTTTTTGATAATTTCCATGGTTTATTCGCAGCTTTATAAATAATATGTCTGAGATCATTTAATCTGCCAGGATTAGATGGTTTATTTTCTAAATTCCATTTTTCTCTACTCTTTCCACCTTTCCAATTTTTTGTTGTAAAACCTAAGATTTCAACTTTAACAGAACATTTCTCCAAAGTTCTTGATAAAATATCTGCACAAATTGCAGCAACAGAAATAGGTCTACCTCTCATAGAACCTGAATTATCAATTAGAAGAGTAACTACTGTATCTTTAAATTCAGTTTCTTTTTCCATCTTATGAGACAATGCTTGAAAAGGATTTATAATTATTCTTGAAAGTTTTGATGAATCTAAAATTCCTTCTTCTAAATCAAATTCCCAAGATCTATTTTGTTTTGCTAATAATTGTCTCTGGAGTTTATTTGCAAGTTTTGTAACTAGATTTTGTAAACTAGTAAGTTGTTGATCTAAGCTTTTTCTAAGTCTTGCAATTTCATCTTCAGACTCTAAGTCTTCAGCGTTTTTTACTTCATCATAATTATTTGTGTATATTTTATACTTCTCTTTTGCTAACTTTTTATTTATGGATCTTTGTTCTACTGAAATTTCTTTTTCGTTAAATTGATCAACATCATCGCTTTCACTTAAATTTTCAAAGCTACTATCAGATATTTTCAACTCAGAATCTTCAACATTTTCGTCATCCTTTTTAGATAAACTGTTGTCTTCATCATTATTTTCAGATTTTGAATTATCTTCTGCTGTGTTTTCATTTTCTTCTTTTTCTTCTTTAGATTCAGAATCCTTATAATTGAGACTATTAATCAATTTAGAAATTAACTGACTATAAGAACTTTGGTCATTAATATTATTATTTAGAAGTTTTAGTTTAGGATTCAGATTATTGTCAAATAATTCTTTCCAGTAGCTGAGTACTTTTTTAGTTGATCTAGTTTGTTTTATATTAAAAAAATAAGATCTTAAGTACAATTCAAACGCTTCAGTAATAGGAACATCTGCTTCAGTTTTTATTTCATCTATTTTTTTTTCTTTAAATTTATTTTCATAACATTCTACTATATTATTTTTTACACCTTTTAACTTATTTGATCCTATTTTTTCATATCTAATTTTTTCAGCTATTGCATATAGGGCTTTACCAGTAGAACTTTTAGGTTCATTTTTAATATAAATTTTTTTGTTATTGTATTTGATTTTTAATGCTTCTGAGTCAGCAAATGCCCTCAAATTAGTAAAATCTTGAATATTTTTTAACTTGATAATTTCTGGTAAATTTAATGAATTTTTTTTTGATGGTAAGTTATTATCAAAACTAATTTCTAAATCATAATTACCCGAAATAGCTTTTACAGCTGAAGTAATAGCTGATTTAAATCTTTCTTTTAATATTTCTTGTTCATCCATTCGAAAATTTATACTTTGATATTAATTGATGATTCTGGTAAATCTTCGCCAAAACATCTCTGATAATATTCAGCAATTATATTTTTTTCTAAGTCATCACATTTGTTTAAAAAAGTAACTCTGAATGCATATCCAACATCATTAAATATTTTAGAATTTTCTGCCCAATGTAAAACAGTTCTTGGACTCATAACAGTTGAAATATCACCATTTACAAATCCTTTTCTACTTAAGTCAGCAACCTTAATCATGTTGGAGATTATTTCTTTACCTTCTTTAGTATTATAACTTTTATTTTTTGCTATGATGATTTCTAATTCTTTATCAAACTTTAAATAGTTTAAGGTCGTTACTATATTCCATCTATCCATTTGACCTTGGTTGATTTGTTGGGTTCCCTGATAAAGTCCACTTGTATCTCCAAGCCCAATTGTATTTGAAGTTGCAAATAATCTAAACAATGGATGTTGCTTTAGTATTTTATTTTGATCCAATAGTGTGAAATTTCCTTCTTTTTCTAAAACTCTCTGTATTACAAACATAACATCAGGTCGCCCAGCATCATATTCATCAAAAACTAGAGCAATGGGGTTTTGAATAGACCATGGAAGAATACCTTCTTTGAATTCAGTAATTTGTTTACTGTCCTTAATTACAATTGCATCTTTACCAATCAAATCTATTCTACTTATGTGACTATCTAAGTTTACTCTAATACAAGGCCAATTTAACCTAGCGGCCACTTGTTCTATATGAGTTGATTTCCCTGTTCCATGATAGCCTTGAATTAGAACACGCTTATTAAATGCAAAACCATAAATTATTGCAAGTGTTGTATCTCTATCAAACTTATATGTACTATCTATTTCTGGTACATACTCATTTTTTTTAGAAAAACCATCTATTTTTAAATCAGAATCTATTCCGAACACTTGGTTTACTGAGACTTTAATATCTGGAACCAAATCAGTTAAATTACTCATAATTCTTATTTTCTTACCATTGTTAATTTTAAATGACTATAAGCCAAAGTTATTTTTTTTAATTTATCCTCAAATTTTTTGTTACCTGAGTTTTTATCAGGGTGATATTTTTTTACAAGGGTTTTGAATGTTTTTTGAATAATGGGCCAACTTGTATCGAATTGTAAACCCATTATTTTAAATGCATCTTTATCCTTATCACTCAGCTTTCGTCCATTTAGGCTATTAATTCTTTTTTCTTGATTAAAAAAAATGAATTTATCGTTTAAAGCATTAGACCACAGAATATTAAAAAAATTATCTGAAGATGCAAATTGTTGTGTAGGTCGATGCCACGTCATATCTGACTTTAAAAAATTTTGAATTTCACTTTCTTCCATTCCATCAAAATAATCCCAACTTTTATTGAAAAGTTTAATATGCTCCTTACAAAGTAACTTATATTTTTTACTATTATCTTTTTCTGTAGGAGCCTTATAATCACCACTTTCACTACAATTTTCCCACTCGCAAATGTTTTTCATTGTTTAAAACTATTACATGTTTTAATATTTTAGAAGTAAAATCATGACGATTCACGATGAAATAAAAAAAAAAATTAGTAAAAATATAAATTTAGAAAATATAATTTTAATTGATAATTCCTATCTTCATAAGAAACATAAGTCTTTTGATATTAATAAAATACATCTTAAAATTATAATAGAGTCGAAAAAACTAAAAAAATTAAGCAAAGTTGACGCACATAAAAAAATCTATTCTCTTTTAAGAGAGGAAATGAAGAACAAAATCCATGCTTTAGAAATAGAAGTAAAATAAATTTTTAAAAGTAATATGATTTTAAAAATTTTTTGATTTCAACATCTTTTAAGAAAATTTCCTTTGGTTTAGTTGTTTTACCAATTTTTTTTAATAAAATTAAATTAATTTTTTCACTAAAGTTTTTTTTATCTTTTTTCATAAAATAAATAATTTTATTTATTTCTTTTTTTTTAAATATTTTTTTAATATTTACTAATAAATTTAAATTATGGTAATGTTTTTTTACTAACAATAATTCTCGCATTGACAACAATTTTTTTCTATATGATAGTTCACTAGCGACTATCATACCTAGTAGAACTGCTTCACCATGATTTAATTTTTTAGAAAATTTTTTTGCTCCTTCGAACCCATGAGCAAAAGTATGACCAAAGTTTAAAATCATTCTTAAATTTTTTTCTTTTTCGTCTTTACTAACTATAAAACTTTTTATTTTACAACTTTTAAAGATAGCTTTAACTAGAAGTTTATTATCTTTTTGAATTATAATTTTTTTTCCATTTTTAAAAAGCCAAAAGAAAAATTTTTTATCTAATATTAAGGAATGCTTTAATATTTCTCCGTACCCAGAGACAATTTCTCTTTGAGGCAAACTTTTTAATACAGCAATATCACTTAGAACAAAATCAGGTTGATAATATGTTCCTATAAGATTTTTTCCATGAGGGGTGTTAATCCCTGTCTTCCCTCCGATAGATGCATCGACTTGTGATAATAAAGTTGTTGGAATATTAACATATCGCATTCCTCTTTTTGTAAGATTTGCAATAAACGCTGATAAATCTCCTATGATACCTCCTCCAAAAGAAATAACACAATCTGATCTATTAAAATTCATTTTTAATAAATTTTTAATAATTTTATTTACAACATAAATATTTTTATTTTTTTCATTAGCAGATAATTTATATAATTTTAGCTCATATTTTTTTAATGGCTTCATTAGTTGAGCTAATAATTTTTTTGGTAATTTTTTGTCACTTATAATGCATATTTTTTTTACTTCTGGTAAATCATTTTTAATTAATTTATCTACATTTTTTAAAAGATTATTTCCAAAGTAAATTGGATAACTTTTACTTTTTGTTCTTATTATAAGTTTATTTTTTTTCATAAATATTTATAATTTTTTTTACAATATCTTCTTTAGATAACTTATTACAATCAATTTTATAATTAGCTAATTTATAAATACTTTTCCTTTGATCATAGAGTTTTCTAATTTTTACATTTGTATTTTTTCCAATTGCCAAAGGTCTTTTTTTATTCCATTTTATTCTCTTATTAATAATATCAAGATTTATATCTAACCAAAAAGAGATAGAGTTTTTTAAAACAGCATCTCTAATAACTTTATTAATAAAAGCTCCACCACCTAGCGCTATAACACTTTTACTTTTTTTAAGTGATTCTAAAACGACCTTTTCTTCTTCAATTCTAAAAAAGTCTTCTCCTTTTTTTTTGAAAATTTCAGAAATTTTCATTGAAAAGTTCTTTTCAATATTAGAGTCAGTATCAATAAATTTTAAATTTTGCTTTTTAGCCACAATTCTAGCTAATGTAGATTTGCCAACGCCCATCATTCCCAATAAAACTACGTTTTTTTTCACTGTTAACAGAAATTTTAAATTTGATTTTTCACAATTATGTCTTATTTATCGAGTGTAAATATAATTTAATAAATATGCAACTTAGATTAACACCTAGAAAAAACAGAAATTTAATTAGTATAACTTTTATAATCAAGGTTGTAATAATCGTACTAGTTTTATTTTTAGGAATATTTTTGCTTAATAAAATTGATTTTCCAACTCCAACAAAACTTATTAAGCAAGAAATCAGCAATGATAAGCTTATCACACTTAAATAAATTAATATTATTTTTACTGTTTTTCATTTTAGTAAGTTTCGAGCCTTCACTTAGCGAAGACGAACCTGTTGATATCTGGGCGAATTCAGATGATAACCAAGAAGATTCAAAAGAAATTAGTCAAGGAGAAGATATTCTTATCGAAAAACCGATTTTGTCAGAAAGTATAAATAAAATAGAAATTAAAATTGATGAAAATATAATTGAAAATCCGAGTCAATCAGTAATTGGAATATTTGACCCTAAAGAAAATAATTTTAATTTAGATATGTGGAAAAATACTGATGGAGAGGATATTAAAAAAATTTTAACAAGAATAAATAAAATAGAACTTTCTAATTCTTCAGAAGAATTACTTTTTCAAGTTTTATTTACTAACGCGTATCCTCCTAAAAAAAATTTAAGCTCAGAAGAATTTTTAAAAATTAAGATAGATTGGTTGATTTACAAAAAAAGAATTAAAGATTTAGAATTATTATTAAAAAATAATCCGGACTCGGTACAAAATTCAAAGGCAGTAAAATTTTTAATAAATGAATATTTATCTTCAGCTAATATTAAATCTGCTTGCGAAAAAATAAATCTCATCCAATCTAAAATTGAAAATAATTATCTAGAAAAGTTTAAAATTTATTGTTTAATAAATAATAATAAACAAGATGAAGCTCAATTAATCTATGATCTTTTAGTAGAAAGAGGATTTGAAGATAAATTTTTTGAAGATAAAATTAATTTTCTATTAGGGATTAGTTCAAGCACATCACAAAAAATTTTAGATAATAATTTATTAAATTTTTATTTATCATATATTACTAGTGATGACTTTAAATATGAACCTAATGAAAAAACTAATAATTATATTTGGAGATATCTTACTTCCGCAAACTTAATAGAAGTAAATAATCTAGAAAACGAAAACATCATATCAACTTATGAACAAGCTGCAGCAAAAAATTCATTTAATAAGGATGAAATATTTAAAATTTATCTTAAAATGGGTTTTAATTTTAACCAACTATCTAACTCACAAGAAATTTATAAAAATTTATCACCCTATAAAGCAAGAGCGCTAATTTACCAAAGTATTTTATTAACTGATAATATTGAAAAAAAAATTAGATTATCTATTTTACTTAAGGAGCTATTTATTAAAGATAAAATTTTGAATGTTTATATCCTGGAATTATCAAATATATTAAAATCTATAAAGGCTGATGAAATTCCAGAAAATTATGTTAATTTTGTAAATGAAAATATAGATGAAAAAAATAATAATAAGATTAAGTTTGATAATGATATTTTGCATAGATCTAAAGTTATAAGACATTTCATTGAAAAAAATTCTAAATTATCAAGAACAGAAAAAGATTTTAAAACTGTTTATAAAAAAATAAAAAGAAATAAGAAATATTTTATTTCTATAAAAGATATTGTTGTACTCGAATCACTTGCTGCTGATGGTATTTCTTTACCTGAAGATTTAGATTACTCAGCATTATCCACTCAACTCACTGTGCCAAAAAATTTATACGATTTAGTAAATGAAAATCAGCTTGGTTTAGTAATGCTAAAAATTGTAGAAATAATAGGTGAAGATAATGTTTACAACCTAGATCCAGAGACAGTGTATTTTTTAGTTAAAATACTTAATGAACTCGATTTAAAAAAAATTAGAAATAATATTCTAAGTGAAGCTTTGCCAGTTAGAAGTTAGCCGGTAATATAAAAAATTACAATTACTTGACTAAAATAGTCTTATAATTTATTCATACTTTAATGGCTCTTAGACAGATTTTAACAGAACCTAACAGTATATTAAGACAGAAATCCCTTCCAGTGGATTTGGTTGACGAAAATATTCAAAGTCTTATGGATGATATGTTGGAAACGATGTATGGAGCACCTGGCATAGGTTTGGCTGCAATTCAAATAGGTATACCAAAAAGGGTTATAGTTTTAGATATTGATCAAAAAGAGGGAAAAAAAAATCCTATATTTTTAGTAAATCCGGAGATAATTCAAAAATCAAAAAATTTATCAACATATGAAGAGGGCTGTTTATCAGTGCCTGGCCAATTTGCTGAGATTGATCGTCCTGATAAATGTAATATTAAATATTTAGATTATTATGGAGTAAAAAAAGAAATCAACGCTGAAGGTATGCTTGCTACGTGTATTCAGCATGAAATGGATCATTTAGAAGGTATTTTATTTATTGATTACTTGTCAAAATTAAAAAAAACAATGATTGTAAAAAAACTTTCAAAACAAAAGAAAGCACTAGAAAGAATTGTAGTTTAAATTCAGCGGTATAAAAATGTCATTTAATATAGTTTTTATGGGAACTCCTAAGTTTTCAGTTCCAACTCTAGATCTGTTACTAAAAAATAAATTTAATATTATAAAAGTTTACACTCAACCACCTAAAAAATCAAAAAGAGGCCAAAAAATTAATTCATCTCCAGTAGAGGAGTACTGCAAAAAAAATAAAATAAGTTTTAGAAATCCTGAGGTTCTAGATTCTCAAGAAGAGTTTAAGATTTTTGAAAAACTTTCAGCAAACTTAGTTGTTGTCGTTGCCTATGGAAAAATAATTCCAAAAAGTTTTTTAAAAATAGCTAAATTTGGATTTATAAATATTCATGCCTCCCTGCTACCTAAATGGAGAGGAGCTGCACCAATTCAAAGAGCAATAATGAATAGAGATAAAAAGATAGGAATTAGTATTATGAAGATAAAAGAAAAATTAGACAGTGGACCTGTTTTAGTATCGAAGAAATTTGAACTAGATCAAAATGCAACTCACGATGAAATTGAAAAAAAACTTTCCATAGAAGGAGCAGATTTATTGATTCAGAGTTTAAAATCTATTGAAAAAGGGAATTTAAAATTAGTAGAACAAGACGAATCACAAGCCACCTACGCAAAAAAAATAGATAAAAATGAAACAAAAATTAATTGGAACAAAGATGCTAATAAAGTTTTAGCGCATATCCATAGCCTTAGTCCTAGCCCTGGCGCTTGGTTTGAGATTGATAAAGAACGTTTTAAAGTTTTAAGAGTTAAAATATCTTCAGAAAATGGTCAACCTGGTTATGTTCTTGATGAAAATTTAACTATTGGATGTGGATTAAATTCCATTCAAATTATTGAATTACAACGCCAGGGGAAAAATAGACAAACTAGCAAAGAATTTTTACTAGGTAAAAAAATTAGCAAAGGAACGATTCTAATTTAATGCAAAGATATAAAATCATTATAGAATATGAAGGGACTTCATTTGTGGGATGGCAATTTCAAAAAAATGGCCAATCTGTTCAAGAAGTATTACAAAAAGCAATATTTAATTTTTCAAAAGAAAAAGTAATTGTCACAGGAGCGGGAAGAACAGACTCAGGGGTTCATGCCTTGCAGCAAGTAGCACACTTTGATTTAAAAAAAAAAATAAAAAAAAAAAATCTTTTACATGCTATTAACCATAATATAGTAAATAAATCTGTAACGGTTTTAAAAATTAATAAAGTAAATAAAAATTTTCATTCAAGGTATGATGCTAAAAAAAGAACTTATTTATACTTAATTATTAATAGGCAATCACCCTTAGCGATTCAAAAGAACAAAGCTTGGCAGATAAGAAAAAAACTTGATATAAAAGCTATGAAAAAAGGTGCAAGATTATTATTAGGAACTCACAATTTTTCAACATATAGAGCTGCAGCGTGTGGAGCTAAATCACCCATTAGAACAATGGAAAAAATTTTAATAAAAAAAAATAAAGATAAAATTTCTTTAAGGTTTACATCTAAATCTTTTTTACAGCAGCAAGTTCGCTCAATGGTTGGTTGTATTAAATATTTAGGAGAAGGAAAGTGGACTTTAGACAATTTTCAAAAATCATTTAAATCAAAAAATAGAACTAAATGTGCCCCTCCAGCGCCAGCATTTGGATTATATTTAAAAAAAGTTTCTTATTAAGTTGCTTCTATTAAAGATTTTACGTGAAGGTCAACACTTTCTCTAAGAGCATTTAAATCATAACCTCCTTCTAAAATAGAAATAACTTTTCCAGCACAGAGTTTTTTTGCAATTACTAGTATTCTTTTAGTTAAAGTATAATAGTCTTCAGATTCAAGGTTCATTTGAGCAAGAGGGTCATCTTTATGAGCATCAAATCCAGCTGATAGTAAGATGAATTCAGGTTTAAATTGTTTTAATTTTTTAAAAATAGTTTCATAGGCATTTAAAAATTCATGAGATTGTGTGTCGGCACTTAGTGGGACGTTTAATATATTATTTTTATTTCCTTTTTCATTAGCTGCACCAGATCCAGGGTAGTACGGATACTGATGAGAAGAAATATATAAAACATTTTCTTTATCATAAAAAATATTTTGAGTTCCATTGCCATGATGAACATCAAAATCAATAATAGCTACTTTCTTTAATTTATACTTTTCCAATAAATAGTATGCACCAACGGCTACATTATTATAAACACAAAATCCCATTGCTTTATGTTTTTCAGCATGGTGTCCGGGAGGCCTTACTGCACAAAAAGCATTATTGAAATCATTTTTCATCACACCATCTATTGCAGTTAAAATTGAACCTACAGCATCTTTGGTAGCTTCTTTACTACCTGGGGAAACTATTGTATCTCCATCTAGAAAATTCAAACCTTGTTTAGGAAAAGATTCAGTTATGCTATTCAGGTAGTTT
This sequence comes from uncultured Pelagibacteraceae bacterium, assembly GCA_902588625.1. Lineage (GTDB taxonomy): Bacteria > Pseudomonadota > Alphaproteobacteria > Pelagibacterales > Pelagibacteraceae > AG-414-E02. The sequence goes on from CACIPU010000001.1 coordinate 60,451, forward strand.
TTATCATGAGCATACTCTAAATATTTAAGATCAAATACTTTAGGTTTTTTCCAAATTAAACTTTTTGTTTTTGTTTTTTTTAAGTGATCTATAACTACAGTTACACGGTCTGCTCTTTCAGGATGTCCTTGTCCCGTATCATGATTTAAGTAAGTATCTGTAGTTATTATTCCTGTTTTCATTTTTAATTTAATTTTTTTAATTGTTTATAATTGGAATTAAAGTTAGATGGTTTAAGAAATTCAAAGTATCCTTTTTTTATTCTTTTTCCCAACGTTAAAATAATTTTCTAATATATTTAAATATATATTAGTTAACTTTTTTAGATCCGGCAAAGAAACAGACTCATCAATTTTATGCATAGTTTTTCCTACTAAACCAAATTCTAAGCAAGGTGCTATTTTTCTTATAAATCTAGCATCAGAAGTTCCACCAGTCGTGGATAACTTAGGTTTAATTTTAGTAATTTTTTTTATGGTATTTTGAATCATAAAAGTTGTTTTATTTGGTTTTGTTAAAAAAGCCTCACCAGAAATTTCGTATATCACTTGGAATCTACATTTTGATTTTTTAGTTATTGATCTGAATATAGCGTTTAACTTTTTTTTTAGCGAACTAGAAGAATGTTTGCTATTAAATCTAATATTAAATACTGCATTTGCTGATCCTGGGATTACGTTATCTGCATAATTATCTATATTAATTTTAGTTATTTCTAAGTTTGATGCTTGAAAATTTTTTGTTCCTTTGTCCAATTTAATTTCTTTTAATTTGTTTAAAATTTTAACCATTGAATCTGATGGATTGTTTGCTCTGTGAGGGTAGGCCACGTGCCCTTGCGTACCAATTACTGTTAGTCGTCCAGTAATACTTCCTCTTCTTCCAATTTTGATCATTTCCCCAAGTTTATTTGGATTAGTTGGCTCTCCAACTAAGCAGAAATTAATTTTCTCTCTTTTTCTTTTTAAGAATTCAACTACTTTTTTTGTCCCATGAGTTGCTATACCCTCTTCATCTCCAGTAATTAATAAACTTATAGAACCGTTAAATTTTTTATTTTTTGTTTTAAATTTACTTACAGCGGCGACAAAGCATGCGATCGAAGCTTTCATATCGTTAGCACCCCGACCAATTAATTTATTATTTTTAACAGCTGGTTTAAAAGGATTTATACTCCACTCACTTATATTTCCTGGCGGAACAACATCTGTATGACCTGCATAACAAAAATTAGGAGATGATTTACCAAGTTTTGCATATAAATTTTTAATATTTTTAAAATTTATTAATTGGCATTTAAAACCAAGAGATCTTAAATTTTTTGCTAAAAGATTTATTGCTCCAGCATCTTTTGGAGTTATGCTTGGCCTACGAATTAATTCTTTTGCAAATCTTAGCTCATTAATTGACATGATTTTTTAGTCTCTTAATAAATCGTTAATTGAAGTTTTGCTTCTTGTTTTTTCATCAACTTTTTTTACGATTATTACACAATACAAAGAAGGTCCATCAGGATTATTTTTGCTTGGCATAGCTCCTGGGACCACAACTGAGTAATCAGGAACTTTACCATAATATACTTCACCTGTTGAACGATCAATGATTCGCGTTGATGCTCCTATATAAACCCCCATGGATAGTACAGATCCTTTTCCAACAATAACTCCTTCGGCTATTTCAGCTCTAGCTCCTATAAAACAATTATCTTCAACTATGGTTGGGTTTGCCTGCATCGGTTCTAATACTCCACCTATTCCAGCTCCTCCAGATATATGACAATTTTTTCCAACTTGAGCACAAGATCCTACTGACGCCCATGTATCAATCATACTACCTTCATCTACATAAGCTCCAATATTTACAAACGAAGGCATTAGCACTACATTTTTTGCAATGAAGGCACCTTTTCTTATCACCCCATTAGGTACATATCTAAATCCAGCTTCGATCATTTTTTTTTCATCCCAACCCTGTGTTTTGCCTTCAATTTTATCGTACCAAGTTGAATAAGGTCCTTTAGATGCTTTCATTTTATTTACTCTAAAACTTAACAATATTCCTTTTTTTATCCATTGATTTACACCCCACCGGTTATCTTTTTTTTCTGCAACACGTATTTTTCCTGAGTCTAATAAATCTATAGTTTGGGTAATAGCATTTAATATTTTTTTATCAGATTTAGAATTAATCTGATTTTTATCATCCCAAGCATTATTAATAATTTTTTCAAAAGTATCAGTGTTCATTATGCAATTTTTTCTAAATTAATTTTTCTTAAAAATTCAGATAAGTCATTTGTTTTGTAATTAACAAAATCGCTATCTGAAAATTTTTTGGCCCAAGGTTCATCATTTTCAATCCAAATTGTTTTCATACCCATTTCATATGCTGGTTTTAAATTTCTTGCAATATCTTCAACAAATACACTTAATTTTGGGTCAATTTTATGTTTTTCTATTAATTTTTTATAGGGTTCTATAGATGGTTTAGGTATAAAATCACAGTCTACAATATCAAAAATGTCATCAAAAAGTTGATTAATACCAATTTTTGTAGTCACATTTATTGCGTGTTTTTTAGATCCATTAGTAAATATAATTTTTTTTCCATCAAGTTTTTCAATTTCTTTATATAGTTTTATATCTTTTTTTAAAAAATTTATATCAATATCATGAACAAATTCTAAAAATTCATTAGCATCTATTTTATGATTTTTTATCATCCCATTTAAAGTAGTATTATATTCATAAAAATAATTTTTTTGTATTTTTTTAGCTTCATCAATACTAACATTAAGTTTTTCAGAAATATATTTAGACATTTTTTTATCTACCTGTTCAAAAACTTTAGTTTTACCAGAATATAAAGTATTATCTAAATCAAAAATCCAATATTTAATTGTTTGAAATGATTTCATTTTCTTATAAGGGTTCCCGAACCTTTGTCTGAAAATAATTCAAAGAGAATTGAATGTGGTTTTCTACCATCTATAATAACCACACCTTTTACTCCATTGTTTACTGCATCTATGCAAGTTCTTATTTTAGGGATCATTCCCTCACTTATTGTTTCATCATAAATTAATTTTTCCGCCTCACTTGATTTGATTTCAGAAATTAATTTTTTACTTTTATCATAAACACCTTCAACATCTGTCATAAGCATTAATCTTCTTGATTTTAAACTTTTTGCAAATGCACCAGCAGCAGTGTCAGCATTAATGTTATAGGTTTGATTTTTTTTATCTAAACCTATAGGAGAAATTACTGGTATATAGTTTTCTTTTATTAAATTTTTAATTATTTTATCTTCAATTTTAGTTGGTCTACCTACAAAACCCAGAACTTTATTTTTTTGTTCTACATAAATTGAAACATTTTCTTTTACAGTTATAGATTTTGCTTTACATCCTTTTTTCTCAAGGGCTTTAACAATTTCTTTATTAAATTCTATCATTATTTCTTCAACAACTTTTATAACTTTTTCATCAGTAACTCTAAGACCCATTATAAATTTAGTTTCTATATTTAATTCATTAAGTCTCTTTTTAATTCTTGGCCCCCCGCCATGCACGACAATAGGAGTTAATCCCAATTTTTTTAAGGTGGTTACATCGTTAACAAAATTATTAAATAAATCTGGATCTAAAAGAACTCTACCACCACATTTTATAACTATTTTTTCTTTAGAATATTTTTTAATATACTTATTTATTTCATGGATATCCGGCCCATCCTTTGGCCAAAATTCTTTTACCCTATTGTCTAATATCTTATTATCTACAATTTCACTTATTGGCATTCATCTAGACCGTTTTTACTTTTGTCCCTCTCATTATTACCCATTGCTGCGCAATAGTTAATATATTATTTACTGTCCAGTAAACAACCAAACCTGAAGGGAATGGAGCCAATATAATTGTTAAAAATATTGGGAAAAACATAAAAATTTTTGCTTGAATTGGATCAGGTGGAGTTGGATTTAATTTTTGTTGAATAAACATACTAATCCCCATCAATATTGGCCAAGCACCGATCATTAAAAAAGTTGGCGGGTCCCAAGGAATTAATCCAAATAAATTAAAGATAGAAGTAGGATCTCTATCCGATAAATCTTTTATCCATCCAAAGAAAGGTTGATGTCGCATTTCTAAAGTTACGTAAAGCATTTTATAAATTGCAAAAAAGAATGGAATTTGAATTAAAACTGGCAAGCAACCTGAAACGGGATTAACTTTTTCCCTTTTATAAAGAGCCATCATTTCTTGTTGTAATTTTACCTTATCTCCTTTATGTAATTCTTTTAATCTAATCATTTCAGGTTGAAGAACCTTCATCTTTGCCATTGATTTAAAAGAATAATTAGCGAGTGGAAAAAATACTAATCTTATTAAGGCGGTAATAATGACTATGGCTACCCCAAAGTTTCCTGTAAGTTTAAAAAAGTAATCAATTATAAAAAATAATGGTTTTGTAAAAAAATAAAACCAGCCCCAATCAATTGCTAAGTCAAATTTTTCTATACCTAAGTCTAATGCGTAGTTATCAATAACAGAAACTTCTTTAGCAGCAACAAAAGTGTTAATATTATTGCTGATGACACTTCCAGGATTAAGTATACTTGCTTCTTTAATTATAAAATTTGCTCTATATTTTCCTGCTTTAGATAAAAACTCTGCTTTAAAATCTTTCCCTTTTTCTGGAACTATTGCGGTAAGCCAATATTTATCAGTTATTCCTAACCAGCCACTACTACTATTAATACTAAATTTTTCTTTTTCAACATCATCAAGATTTTTTTCTTTTAGTTCTTCCCCGAAAACACCCAGAAAACCTTCATGCAAAATATAAATTTGTCTTCCCTCTGGCTTACCTTTTCTAGATATTTGTGCGTAGGGATAAAATTGAAATGATTTATTTGAAGTATTTTTTATACTTTGTGTAATTTTAAATAAAAATTTATCGTCTAATTCAATTTTTTTTGTAAAAATCAAACCATCATTATTTTCCCACTCTAAAGTAATTGGAGATTGTGATGTTAATTTACTATTTCCTTTGATCTTCCAAAGAGTATCAATAACAGGCAAATTAGTTTTTTCATTACCACTAGATGCCCAGCCTGTTTCTATATAATATTCATTTGTAGAATTTTTTGGATTTAAAAAAGTTACTTGTTTTTTGCTATCTAACTTCTCTTTATAATTTTTAAAAGTTACATCATCAATTATGGCTCCTTTTAAAGATATTGAACCTATAATATTATTATTTTCAATTTTAACCCTTTTAGTGCTATCGATTATCGAGTCTCTTGAAGCTTCTTTTTTAATTTCTTTTTCTTCATCACTTATTGAAGGTGAAGAACTATCCTCACTACTTGTTATTGTTTTTTCAATAGTATTTTGTTCCGTTACAGGAGGTTCAAAAAAAACAGCCCAAAATACCAAAACTATTGTTGATAGAATGACTGCAAGTAATACATTTCTTGTATCCATTTATTTCTTTCCTTTTCTTAAACTTCGTGCAGGATCATATCCGGAGCCCCCACCTAAAATCTTAATTGGATGACATCTTAAAATTCTTTTTAAACCTAATAGAGATCCCCTTAATGTTCCATTTAGCTTTAAAGAATCTATAAAGTATTCAGAACACGTAGGAAGGTATCTGCAGTTAGAATGAAAATATGGTGAAATAAAATATTTGTAAAATTTAATTATTTTAATTAAAAAACTGTTTAAAATTTTCATAGTTCAATTATTTGTCAATTTTATTTTTTTAAATGTTTTATTTGCTTCAATCAAAAGTTCTTTAAATTTATCTCTATATACATTATTTTTACCAAAAATTACATAAGTGTAATTTAGGTCTATTAATTCACCTTCATTTAAAATTTTTTGTATAACATACCTTAATCTTCTTTTTATCTTATTTCTCACTACCGCATTCCCAATTTTTTTTTTCATTACGAAACTTATATTTAGATATTTATTATTTTTTATTAAATTTTTATCATAATAAATTGTATAGTATTTTGTAGTTAACCTCTTTTTCTTTAAAATTTTTTGAAAATCTTTACTTTTATTTAGGCTCTTAAATTTGATCATTTTAGAACATCATTTAAGTAGATATTCTTCTTCTTCCTCTGGCTCTTCTTCTTGCAATAGTCTTTCTGCCACCTTTTTTTCTCATTCTAGATCTAAAACCATGTCTACGTTTTCTTACTTTTTTGCTTGGTTGGTAGGTTCTTTTCATAAATTTATTTAGTTGTTGTTAAATTTTTTTGATATTTATAGGAAATAAGTACATATAAGTACAGATAAAAATTATTATGAAAGTAAATAAATTAAATCTTAAACTCATTATTGGGGTAATCTACTTATCTGTAATTTCAATCGGCCTATACTTTTTATTTTCCGTTATAGATATTAAAGATTTAACGAGTTATGAATTTATAAGAGCCAATAGGGATGTTATTTTAGAATACAAAAAAGAAAATTTTTTAATATTAATTTCAGCCTTTATTATTTTCTCAATTATCTGGGTATTACTTTTGGGCTTCGCGACCCCTTTATTGCTTTTTGCAGGATTTGTATTTGGAAAATGGTGGGGAATAATACTTGTATCTGTAGCAACAACAGCTGGAGCCACTTTATTATATTTATTAGTGGGTTTCTTTTTTCAAGCGACAATAAAAAGTAAACTGGAGTCTAAATTTTCAAATTTAAGAGAGTATTTTATTAAAAATGATCTTTTGTATTATACAAGTTTTAGATTTATTGGAGGAGGAGGAACACCTTATGCAATTCAAAATATAATCCCTGTTTTATTTAATATGCCAGTTAAAAATTATATTTTAGCAACCTTTATGGGCAGCATGCCCTCCATGTTTGTTACTGTATCATTAGGAAGTGGAATTGAAAATGTTATAGATCACAATTCAACATTGAATTTTTATAATGTTCTTTCCTCTCCGGAAATTTACTTACCAATAGCTGGTTTTGTTATTATTTTGATTTTAGCATTTATAGTTAAAAAGTATTACTTCAAATAATTGATTAATTATGAAATTAATTTTTATTTCTTGTATTTTTAATTATAAAGATTATTTTAAAATTTTATTAGATTATGCAACATAAATATTTAGATAAAATAAAGAGTTTAGAAGGCCCACCAAGAAAAGTTAATATCTTTTCTGGAAAAGAAATAAGTATGATACAGGAACTTTATACAATGTTGCCTGAAAGAATGTTTAATAAAAAACAAAATGTTAGAAAAAAAGTATGGGAACAAAATTATAAAAAAGAATTAGATGAAATTTATTTAAATAAATTAAAAGAAGTTTTAGGAGATTTCAAAATGGATAATTTAAAGTCTGACAAGGGTGAGGATTATTATGGACTTTTTCATGAAAGTTTTGCTCCATTACCCATTCATGTTGACTCAGGATTTAATCCAGATGATATACCGTATAAACAGATAGTTACACCTTTAGCCCCAATAGGTGATACAATTTTTTTTAAACAAAGATGGTATGGAAGATCGACAACTTTTACTATAGATCCTGATGATTTAAAATTTAAGCCAAAAGCAGATCAAAATGATAGATCTGACAAACATATAGGTAATAAAGAATTTGATAAAGAAATGCACAAAAAATATTTAACGCATATTGATATTAATAATTTAAAAGGAATGGAAATTGAACTCATATATAACTGGAAAGTTGGAGAGTCTCTTATTGTTGACAGAACTCATATACATTGTGCTTCTTCAAGAATTGATCAGAAGAAATTAGGTTTAACAACATTTACTAAAAAATAAATTGATCACGTAATGATTAAATATGTATTATTAAGAATAATTAAGATTTTTAACCGATTATTATTAAAAGTAATTAATTTATTGGTTCCCATTATTTCTAGAATTTTAATATGGTTTAATTTACAGTCTGGAACAGTAAATTTGTTAAACAAATTAAGATCTCAGTCTCATAAAACTCAAGATCACTATGATTTAATATCAAAACTATTGAATACCAAAAAACTAATTGCTCTTGATGCTGGTGCGCAAGGAGGTTTTTTAAATGGAAGCATTTTTCCTAAAAGATATAATTCTTTTTTCTCCCCAATAGTTGTTGAACCAATTTCAGAAGAAGCAAAAAAACTAAAAGATAAAAATTATAAAGTCGTTGAAAAAGGGCTCTGGAGCTCTAATTGTAAAAAAAAATTATATATTTTAGGAAAACGTCCAGGAAGCTCATCGATGTATAAACCAAATAAAGATATTTTTGATTTATATGATTTTAAAAAAAAAAATTTTCATTTATTTGATATTTCAAAAGAAATAGAAGTTAATTGCTCTACAATTATGGAAAGTTTAAATGAACTAAGTATAAAAAATTTAGATTTTTTAAAAGTGGATACTCAAGGAGCAGAACTAGAAATTTTAAAGGGTTTAGGTGAATATTATCCTTTAATGATGAAAATAGAATTACAGATTATACCTATGTACCATGGAGTACCCAATTGGAGCAAATTACTTGAGCATATCTACAATTTAAATTATATGACTTGCGAATGGATAGAAATAGGATCTCACTTGACTAGAACGCCCGCAGAAATGGACATGATATTTATTCCTAACTATTTATCAGAAAAAGGTAAAAAAATAATCTTATCCAAAGAAAATGAATTTATAAGTCTAATGTTGATTTTTGGCCATATTAAACTTTTGCAAAATATTTCTACGAAACTGAATTTTTCAGCAAATCAAGAAATACAGAAATTAAGTGATAATTATTTCAAGTAACAAGTTTTAATTCGTATTAGGTATTTTGTTTATATAATTTCTCGTAAAATTAGAACTATCAAATACACCACATAAATATAAACAATAAATTGCCATATTATTTATGTAACTTGACATTATGGCAAACAACAAAGTAAAAAGTAATTCTAACAGATGGTAAATTTATGGGAATACATTACGATTATAAATCAAAACGTGGCGAAAGAGCTATGCTAAAAGAAGCTAAAAGAAAAGCACGTTTAGCGCAGCGTAGAGCAAAAAGATTATTATCGACTGATACCGAGTCTGTAACAAAAGAAGAAATTAAAACACACGATATTAAAAAAACAATAACACTTGATGATCTGACTAATCCAAGTCAGAAATAAAATGAATGCAAGTGAATTTAAAAAAAGAAGAAAAAAAACAAAGAATTGAAAAGTTATTTAAAAATAACATAAAGAAGCGTAAAATTTTTCTAAAAAAAATCAAAAAAAATAATAAATAATGAGCGTTTTATCAGATCGTTGGATTAAAAAAATGGCTCTAGAGAAAGACATGATAAAACCTTTTGTTCCCAAACAAAAAAAGGGAAAGCTTATATCTTATGGACTATCATCTTTTGGCTACGATGCAAGAGTTTCAAATGAATTTAAAATTTTTACAGATGTTGATTCTGCAGTAGTTGATCCTAAAAATTTTAAGAGTAATAGTTTTGTATCAAGAAAAGTTGACGAATGTATTATTCCTCCAAATTCTTTTGTCCTAGCTAGCACTGTGGAATATTTTAAAATACCAAAAGATGTTTTAGTTATTTGTTTAGGCAAGTCTACTTACGCAAGATGTGGAATAATTGTAAATGTAACACCTCTTGAACCTGGGTGGAACGGACATGTGACACTCGAATTTTCAAACACAACACCTTTGCCAGCAAAAATTTATGCTAATGAAGGAGCTGCTCAGTTTATTTTTCTAAAAGGAAACGAAGAACCATCTATTACATATGAAAAAAGAAATGGCAAATATATGAATCAAACTGGAGTAACTCTACCAAAAGTGTAGTTAAGTTCTTCAATGGAAAAATTGGAAATTATAGGTAAAAAAAAATTATCAGGTGTCATTTCAATCTCTGGATCAAAAAATGCAACGCTTCCAATATTAGCCGCAACAATATTAACAGAAAAAAAAGTTAAAATAAAAAATGTTCCAATTGTAAGAGATGTTGAAACAATGGTTTCGCTATTAAATACTATTGGATCATCCGTTAAATTAAATAAAAAAAAAAAAATAATTGAAATTATAAATAATAAGAATTTAAAAACATTAGCTCCATATAATCTTGTAAAAACTATGAGAGCAGGAATTTTAGTTCTTGGTCCACTATTAGCAAAATATGGTTCGGCTAAAGTATCTTTACCAGGAGGATGCTCTATTGGATCTAGACCGGTAGATATTCATCTATCTGCTCTGAAAAAAATGGGAGCAAACGTCAAAGTTAAGAACGGATATATTATTGCCTCTACCAAGAAAAGCTTAAGAGGTTGTTTAATTAAATTTCCCAAAATATCAGTTGGAGCTACACAAAATATACTAATTGCCTCATGTTTCGCAAAAGGAAAAACAAAATTAAGAAATTGTGCTTCGGAACCCGAAATACAAGATTTAATTATTTTTTTAAAAAAATTAGGATGCAAAATTAATAAAATTGGTGAGAGAAGCATAGATGTAGAGGGCGTAAAAAATTTAAAACCTACTATTCATAGTGTAATTTTTGACAGAATAGAAGCTGGAACATATATAATTGCAGCAGCCTTAACAAATGGAAGATTAAAAATAAAAAACATTGATCCTAAAATTATTTCTACAGAAATTAACATGTTGAATAAAATGAAAGTCCAAATAGTTAAAAAAAAAAATTATGTTATTGTTAGCCGTCCTAAAAAGATCTGTGGTATTAATATTGAGACTAGACCTTATCCAGGTTTTCCAACTGATCTTCAGGCCCAAATAATGGTTTTAATGACAAAAGCCGAAGGGATATCTACAATTAAAGAAAATATTTTTGAAAACAGATTTATGCATGTTTCTGAACTAAGAAGAATGGGAGCAAATATTGAGATTGAAGGTAATCGAGCTAAAATTTATGGAAAAAATCAGTTATACGGAGCTGAATTAATGGCAACAGATTTAAGAGCTTCTGTAAGCTTAGTTCTTGCAGGGCTTGCGACTGAAGAAAAAACAATAATAAATAGAATTTATCACTTAGATAGAGGATATGAGCAAATTGAAAAAAAATTATCAAGTTGTGGAGCTTATATAAAAAGATTAAAATAATATTAATAATGAAAGCAAGATAAAAAAGTAAATTTAAATATTGAACTATCTTAATGCTTTTAATAAAAATATATAAAGGAATTTAAATTGGCTAAACAAGATTTTTTAGAATTTAGAGGAGAGGTAAAAGAACTCTTACCAAATGCTATGTTTAAAGTTAAGCTAGAAAATAATCACGAAGTTTTAGCGCATACAGCTGGAAAATTAAAAAAAAATAGGATAAGAATATTGACAGGAGATAATGTTTTAGTTGAGGTTACTCCCTATGATCTTACTAAAGGTAGAATAATTTATAGGTTTTAATTAGGCCAGGTAGCTCAGTTGGTAGAGCAGAGCCCTGAAAAGGCTTGTGTCGGCGGTTCGAATCCGTCCCTGGCCACCATTTTAAAGCAATATTTTAACTTGACATATCTCCTTACAACCTATTAAACGAGTTTTATTGTAGTTTTACTGCAATAAATTATAATAAATAAGTGAGGATAGAGTAAATGAGTCTTAAAGGAAAAGTAAAGTGGTTCAATGGAAAAAAAGGTTATGGTTTCATTGAAAGAGAAGACAAGGAAAAAGATGTTTTTGTACATCACACAGCTGTAAGGGATGCTGGACTAAAATATCTTAATGAAGGTGATGAATTAACGTTTGAAGTTGAGAACGGCGAAAAAGGTCCTTCCGCAGTAAAACTGCAAAAAGCTTAATCGTATTTCAATAAATTTCACAAAATTTGAGATGGAACTACTTCATATAAAATTAGAACTATCTCAATATTTATTGTTAGATGGACTAACAATAAAATTAAGTAAACTAAAAAGTAAGGAAAGTTAAAAATGAGTATAAAAGGAAAAGTAAAATGGTTTAACCCCACAAAAGGTTATGGCTTCATCGAAAGAGAAGACAAGGAAAAAGATGTTTTCGTTCATTCTTCTGCTGCTAAGGCGGCAAATATGAACCTAAACGAAGGTGACGAACTAACGTTTGAAGTTGAGAATGGTGAAAAGGGTCCATCTGCAGTAAACTTGCAAAAAGCTTAATCTCATACAATCTGTTGTTGCAAAGTAAAGAATTTATGTTACTTTGCAACAATGATTAAAAAACTAAAAAACTCAAATATTTTTAATGCAAAACATCTTTTTGCACATGCTAGGCTATTGCTTAGCTATTAATCATACATAAAAATTTTAATTTACAAAAATATAATATAAAAAGGAGAAATGCAGCAGTAGCTCAGTTGGTTAGAGCACTAGTTTGTGGAACTAGGGGTCGGTGGTTCGAATCCACCCTGCTGTACCAAAATAATGAGTAAAGAAAAAAATCTTAAACCTTCTAAGGATTTACCTTTAGGTTTTGTAGATAGGCAAGAAAAAGAGTTATTAATCCGTGATTTTATAATTTCTAATATTAAAGAAGTTATGACTAAGTACGGATTTCAATATCTCGAAACACCAAGTTTCGAGTATACGGATAGTATTGGAAAATTTTTGCCAGATAAAGACAGACCTGGCGAGGGAGTTTTTTCATTTAAAGATGAAAATAAATGGCTATCACTTAGGTATGATCTTACAGCTCCTTTAGCGAGATATGTTGCTAAAAATTATTTAGAAATTCCAAAACCTTTCAAAAGATATCAATTAGGAACAGTATGGAGAAACGAAAAACCAGGACCTGGAAGATTTAGAGAGTTTTTGCAGTTTGATGCAGATTATGTAGGAACGAAGAGCTTACAATCTGATGCTGAACTTTGTGTATTAATATCAGAGATATTAGAAAAATCTGGATTAGATAAAAAAGATTATACTGTGAAGATTTCTTCTAGAAAATTCACAGATAAACTCTTTGAGAAATTAAAAATTAAATCAAAAGAGCAAATATCAACTGTTTTACGCGCCCTTGATAAGATTGATAGACTTGGATGGGTAGAGGCAAAGAAACTTCTCGGAGAAGGCAGAAAAGATAAATCTGGAGACTATACAAAAGGCGCAAATCTTAATAACGATCAGATAAAAATAATTGAAAATGCCTTAAAAAGCAAAACGCCTGATAGTGAAGATATTTTAGAGATCGTTAAAATATTTAAAGATTATAATTTTGAAAATTATAAATATGATCCATCGGTGATCAGAGGTTTAGAATATTATACAGGACCTATTTTCGAAGTTAATTTAAATTTTAAGGTAAATAATTCAAAAGGACAAACCATTCAATTTGGTTCAATAGGTGGAGGGGGAAGATATGATAATCTTGTCAGCAATTTTGGAAATTTTGATTGTCCAGCAACTGGAATATCAGTCGGTCTCGATAGGCTAGTTTTTGCTTTAATGCAAAAAAAAGATTTCAAAATAAAAAATACTCGACCCGTAGTTATATGTGTTTTTGATAAAAACAAAAACAAAGAATATATCGGGATATTAAGCAAACTTAGAATATTAAATATCAGCTCTGAGATTTATCCGGGGGAGGGTAAGCTAAAAAAACAAATGGAGTATGCAAATAAGATTGGATCTCCAGCTGTCATTTTATATGGAGATGACGAAATAAAATCAGGGAAAGTAACTTTAAAAAATCTTAAGACTGGTAGTGAGAGTTCTGTTAAAACTGAAGACTTGGCAAATGAAATTAAAAAACTACTCTGAAAATATAATAAAAGTTTTTAAGAAAGATGGTTTTGTTTTATCAGAACCAGATGTTCTCTTAGACTCAGATTATATTATTCAAAGATCAGGTGAGAATTTTAGAAAGTTAATGCTTACCTTTGAGGACGATAGTGGAAAGAGTGTGTGTTTAAGACCAGACTTAACAATTGCTTCCTGTATAAAATATTTAAAAGACAATTCTAAAACTAATTCAAAAATTTTTTACTCAGGACAAGCTTACAGAAGATCGAATAACTTAAAGGATAAAGTTGTCAATGACCAGTTAGGAATAGAGATTTTAGGTTCTAAAAATAAGTCTACTGATGATTTAAAAGTTTTGAAAACAATTGCAAGCTCAATTAAAAAAGTAAAAATAAAAAATACATCAATCAAGATGGGCGACGTAAGTTTATTTCAAAAGCTAATAGAATCTTTAAAAATTCCAGAAAGATGGAAGATGAGATTAAAGAGACACTTTTGGAGACCTCAATATTTTGAAGATTTGCTTAAAAGACTTGAAACTAACTCTGATGTAGATCCAGCAGCAGTCGAGTTAGATAAAAAAAGATTTATTGAAATGAAAAATCTTGAACAAACCAAAGAAATTGCAAGTCGTAAAGTTTCTGAGATTTTGTCTAGATTTGATAGAAAAATAAAAGATCCAAGATCTTTTGCCGAAAATAAAAAAATAGCAAAAATTATTAGAGATTTTTTAAAAATTAATTGCCCAATCAACCAATTAGACAAAACATTAAAAAGGTTTGTTAAAAAAAATAAATTAAGTGATAGTGTTTTCAAAGATTTATCAACTATAAAGAATTTATCGAAAATAAATTCAAATACTATTTTTTCAACAAATTTCGGTAGAGATATAGAATATTACACTGGAATAGTTTTTGAGATATACAACTCATCAAAAAAAGAGATAGCACGAGGTGGAAGATATGATGGTTTATTGAAAAGTCTAGGCTCAAAGAAAAATATTTCAGCAGTTGGAGCTGCAATTAATTTAAATAACTTATAAATATGAAAAATTTAATTACCATAGGCCTACCAAGCAAAGGAAGATTAAAAGAGGATTCAATAAGTTTTTTTGAAAAAAATAATTTTAAGCCAACTTCCAATGGAGGTGAAAGAAATTACTTTGCTCAGATAGAAAATTTACCTAACTCAAAAATCATTTATTTACACGCCAAAGAGATAATCCAAAGACTTGGTGATGGAACAATTGACGTAGGGATTTCTGGCTTAGATTTATTACAAGAATCCTCTATAAATCTTCAGAAAAAAATTGAAATTAAAAGAAAACTAGATTTTGGTGTTGCTGATGTAGTAGTTGCAATTCCTAATGATTGGATAGATGTTCAAACATTAGCAGATCTAGAAGAAGTTTCTTTTGAATTTAGAGACAAAAGAAATACCAGGTTGCGAGTTGCTACGAAGTATCCAAATTTAACTAATAATTTTCTAGTCTCAAAAGGAATCACCCAATACAAACTTGTACCAAGTCTTGGCGCAACAGAAACTTATCCATTTATTGGATCATCTGAAATTATTATAGATATAACCTCGACTGGGAAAACTTTACAAGATAATAATCTTAGAGTTCTTAAAGATGGATGTATTTTAAATTCTCAAGCTTGTTTGCTTTTTTCAAAAAAAAAGGCTGCAATAGTGCAGCCTTTTTTAAATTCATTAATTTAACGGGTTTACATTCCCATTCCACCCATTCCACCCATTCCACCCATTCCACCAGGAGGCATAGCAGGCGCACCAGAGTCTTTTTCTTCTGGCTTATCAGCTACCATAGCTTCAGTTGTGATTAACAAACCTGAAATTGAAGCTGCATCTTGTAATGCTGTTCTAACAACTTTAGTTGGGTCTATAATTCCTTTTGAAAACATATCGCAGTATTCTTCATTTTGAGCATCATAACCTTGAGATGTTTTTTTATTTTCTAAAAGTTTTCCAACTATTACAGAACCATCTACACCTGCATTTGTAGTAATTTGTCTAATTGGGGCTTCTAGTGCCTTTCTTACAATATCAATACCAGCTTTTTGATCAGCTCCTTTAGATTTAACTTTATCTAAATCCTGTGCAGCATAAAGTAACGCACATCCGCCTCCAACAACAACCCCTTCTTCTACAGCCGCTCTTGTTGCGTTTAGTGCATCTTCCACTCTATCTTTTCTTTCTTTAACTTCTACTTCAGTTGCTCCTCCAACTTTAATCACAGCAACTCCACCAGCTAGTTTTGCTAATCTTTCTTGAAGTTTTTCTTTATCATAATCAGAAGTTGTTTCTTCTATTTGTTGTCTAATTTGATTACATCTTGCTTCAATGTCAGCTTTTTTACCAGACCCAGCAACTATTGTGCTGTTATCTTTATCTATTTTAACTTTTTTGCAAGTTCCAAGGTCATTTATTTTTACGTTCTCTAATTTTATACCTAAATCTTCAGAGATTACTTGGCCTCCAGTTAATATAGCAATATCTTCTAACATAGACTTTCTTCTATCACCAAAACCTGGAGCTTTAACGGCTACAACTTTTAGCCCTCCTCTTAATTTATTTACAACTAAAGTAGCTAAAGCTTCTCCCTCGACATCTTCAGAAATAATCATCAGTGGTCTACCTGCCTGAACTACAGACTCTAATAAAGGTACCATTGATTGTAAATTAGCTAATTTTTTTTCGTGTAATAAGATTAGAGGATTTTCTAACTCAGTTGTCATTTTATCTGCGTTTGTAATAAAGTATGGGGAAAGATAGCCTCTATCAAATTGCATTCCCTCAACTACATCCAACTCAGTTTCTAATCCTTTTGCTTCTTCAACTGTTATTACACCCTCATTACCAACTTTTTGCATAGCTTTAGAAATCATATCACCAATCTCTTTTTCACCATTAGCAGAAATTGTTCCTACTTGAGCTACTTCATCATTACTCTTAACTTTCTTTGAAGATGCTTTTAATTTTTCAATAACATGACTAACCGCATTATCGAGTCCCCTTTTAACGTCCATTGGATTCATTCCAGCTGTTACATATTTAATGCCTTCTCTAACTATAGCTTGAGCTAATATAGTAGCAGTTGTAGTTCCATCTCCAGCCTCATCATTAGTTTTACTTGCTACTTCTTTAACCATTTGAGCTCCCATATTTTCAAATTTATCTTGAAGTTCAATTTCTTTAGCAACAGTTACCCCATCTTTAGTTGTACGTGGAGCTCCATAAGATTTATCTAAAACTACATTTCTTCCCTTAGGTCCCAGAGTTACCTTAACTGCGTTAGCAAGAGTATCTACTCCTTTGAGCATTTTAGTTCTAGCTTCAGTGTCAAATTTTACAATTTTTGCCATTTTATTTTTTTCCTTTCGAAATTCCCATAATATCTGATTCTTTCATTATGCTATATTCTTTACCATCAATTTTTACTTCGGTTCCTGACCATTTGCCAAAAAGAACAAGATCTCCTATTTTAACATCCATTGGGATAATTTTTCCATCTTCTGTTCTAGCTCCCGATCCTACAGCTACCACTTTACCTTCCTGTGGTTTTTCTTTTGCTGTATCAGGTATAATTATTCCCCCAGAAGTCTTTTCTTCACTATCTAAAACTTCAATTAAAACACGGTCGTGCAAAGGTCTAAATTTCATATTTACAATTCTCCTTAGTTATTTTCGAGTCTCATATAGATACAGAGATGCAAAATTACAAGTATGTTTTAATAAAATATTAAAAAATAAGGTAAAATAGTGTATTTTTAAGCTACCTTAGGCTAATCGTTTAACTTGATGAACAAAAAAACAATTAAAGGTTTAAAAGAAATACATGAAAAATATGATGCTTTTTTCATTGATTTATGGGGCGTCGTGCATAATGGAATTAAACTGTATCCAGAGGCTATAGATGTTTTAGAAAATATATGCAGACAAAAAAAAAGATTTATCTTAATGTCAAATGCCCCAAGGCCTTTGAAAGATGTTCAAAAATTTTTATTAAAAATGAAAATGAGTGAAAGATTTATTAAAAATATTTTTACTTCAGGTGAGGCGGCAATTAGAAGTTTAAAACAAAACTTATACGGAAAAAACTTTTATCATTTGGGCCCAAAAAGAGATAGCAATCTATTTGAAGGATTTGAAAATAATAAAAAAAATATAGATAAAGCAGACTTTATATTATGCTCTGGTTTTTTAGACGGACAAGAAGAATCTTTAGAATATTATAAATTTTTTTTAAAAAAATATATAAGACTCAAAATGGTATGCACTAATCCAGATTTAATAGTTCATAGAGGAAAAGAAAAAGAATATTGCGCCGGAACTTTGGCTAATATTTTCAAAGAATTAGGTGGCAAAGTAATATATTTTGGTAAGCCGTATCCAGAAATATATAATTTTTGTACAAAAAAAAATGAAAAGGTTCTTGTTATTGGAGACAATATTCGTACTGATATTAAAGGAGCAAATAATATGAATTTTGATTCATTGCTTATAACAAGTGGCGTTCATAAGGATGAATTTTTGGATATAAAGTTAGAAAATTATGAAGATGTATTAAAAAAATATAATGTTAAAACTAATTATTATCAAGAAAGATTAATCTGGTGAATTATGAAAGTATATAATCATACAAAAATTGCAGAAACTTATAAAAATTCTGTATTAGCCATAGGTAACTTTGATGGAATTCACTTAGGTCATCAAAAAGTTTTTAGTTATTGTAAAAAAATTGCAAAAAAAAATAAAATAAAATTTGGGGTTTTGACATTTTCTCCATTGCCTGTAATGTTTTTTAATAAAAAAATAAAAAACTTTAGAATCAATTCAGAATATCAAAAGTTAGATTTTTTAAAAAAAAATTATGTAGATTTTGTTGTTAGTATAAAATTTGATAAAAAATTTTCGAATATTTATGCAGAAGATTTTATAAAAAAAATTATATATAAAAAAATAAATCCAAATTTAATTGTAGTTAGTAATAACTTCAAATTTGGAAAAAATAGAAAAGGAGATACAAAATTATTAAAAAAGTTTAGTAAAAAATACGATTATAAACTATTAGAAATCAGTCCGTTTAAAAATTCTAAAAAAGTTGTTTCATCTACGATAATTAGAAAGAGCTTAGAGAAAGGGGAAATAAATTTAGCTAATAAACTTCTTGCAAGAACCTGGTTTGTTGTAGGAAAAGTTGTACGCGGAAAAAAAATAGGCAGAAAGTTAGGGTTTCGTACATGCAATATTAGCATGAAAGACTATATTTTGCCTAGACATGGCATATATGCGGTTAAAGTATCTTTAAATAATTCTAATGAAAAAAAATTATATAATGGTGTTGCCTACTTAGGTTCACGACCAACATTTAACGGCAAAAAAGTTATTTTAGAAACTAATATATTTAATTTAAATAAAAAATTATATGGCAAAAAAATAAAGGTTTACTTCTTAAAATTTTTAAGAGGAGATCAAAAATTTACAAATTCTTATCAATTAACAAGACAAATGAATAAAGATGTAATTTTAGCAAAAAAAGGTTTACAAACAAAGTTATTATCATGAACAAACAAAATATTCATTTACCCAAAACTTCATTTTCAATGAAAGCAAATTTACCAACCAAAGAACCTAAAATTCTTAAAATTTGGGAAACATTAGATCTATATAAAAAATTAAGAAATTTAAGAGAAGGAAAAGAAAAGTTTGTTTTACACGACGGTCCTCCATATGCGAATGGTCATATACATATGGGTACAGCTCTTAATAAAATTCTTAAAGATATTATTGTCAGATTTCATCAAATGAATGGCAAGGACTCTGTTTACGTACCAGGTTGGGATTG
Source organism: uncultured Pelagibacteraceae bacterium (assembly GCA_902588625.1). GTDB lineage: Bacteria > Pseudomonadota > Alphaproteobacteria > Pelagibacterales > Pelagibacteraceae > AG-414-E02. The sequence goes on from CACIPU010000001.1 coordinate 80,043, forward strand.
CCATGGATTACCAATAGAATGGAAAATTGAAGAACAATACAAAAAAAATAAAAAAAATAAAGATGAAGTTCCAATTAAAAATTTTAGAAGGGAATGTCGAGAGTTTGCAGAAAAATGGATTAAAATTCATGTAGAAGAATTTAAAAGGTTGGGTGTAGAGGGCGATTGGAAAAATTATTATTCAACAATGAGCTTTAGCTCTGAAGCACAAATAGTTAGAGAGCTAGGAAAATTTTTAATGGATGGCACTTTGTATCAAGGTTATAAACCCGTACTTTGGTCAACTGTTGAAAAAACTGCTTTAGCTGATGCCGAAGTAGAGTATAGAGATCACACCTCAAATACTATTTTTACTGCATTTAAAGTTAAAAAAACTGAAAAAGAATTTTTAAAGAATAATCATATTATAATATGGACAACAACCCCCTGGACCATCCCTGTTAATAGAGCTTTAGCATATAATGGTAAAATAAAATATTCTGTAATTAAGATTGGAAAAGATGGAAAATATTTTAAAGATGAAAACATAATTATTGCTAGCGAACTTGTAAAAACAGTTTTGAACGAATGTGGAATTAAAGATTTTAAGATAACAAAAGAGTTCGAAGGTAAAGATTTAAAAAATACAATTTGCTCGCATCCTTTTGAAAAGATGGGTTACAAGTATGAAGTTCCACTTTTAGAAGGTGATTTTGTTACACTAGATCAAGGAACTGGTATTGTGCATTCTGCCCCTAGTCACGGACCAGATGATTTTAATCTTTGTTTAAAATACGGTATTAAAGCTTCAAACACTATAAATGATGGCGGCCTATATACTGATGAAGTGCCTTTTTTTTCAGGCATTCATATTTTTAAAGCTGATGAGAAGGTAATTGAAAAATTATTAGAGCATAAAAGTTTATTAATGCAGGGTAAATTAAAACATAGTTTTCCACATTCTTGGAGATCTAAAGCTCCATTAGTTTATAGAGCAACCTCCCAATGGTTTATTTCTATGGAGAAAAAAGATTTAAGAAAAAAAGCACTTAAAGCAATCGATAGTACTAAGTTTTATCCAGATAAAGGTAAAGCTAGAATAAGGTCAATGATAGAAACTAGACCTGATTGGTGCATATCAAGGCAAAGAATTTGGGGAGTTCCTTTACCTTTGTTTATTTCAAAAAAAACAAAGGAACCTTTGAAGGATAAAGATATAATTGAGAATATTGCAAAAATTTATGAAAAAGAAGGATCAGATTGTTGGTTTACTGATGACCCACAGAAATTTTTAGGTACAAAATATAATAAAAAAGATTACATAAAAACTAGTGACATCGTAGAAGTTTGGTTTGATAGTGGAGCTTCACATAGCTATGTTTTAGAAAAAAGAAAAGATTTAATGTGGCCAGCATCAATGTATTTAGAGGGATCAGATCAACACAGAGGTTGGTTTCATTCCTCACTATTAGAATCTTGTGGGACCAGAGGTAGAGCTCCTTATAATAGTATTTTGACACATGGTTTTGTTGTTGATGGAAAAGGTTTAAAAATGTCAAAATCAACTGGTAATGTTATTGCTCCTGAAGAAATATTAAAAAAATATGGAGCAGATATTTTAAGAACATGGGTTGCCGCTTCTGATTATTCAGAGGATCTAAAATTAGACTACTCAATCTTAGAACAGCATGCAGAGTCTTACAGAAAAATCAGAAATACTTTTAGATTTTTATTAGGAAATTTAAAAGATAAAAAAAACAATTTTGATTTAAAATCAAAAGAAATAGAAAAATGGCCAGAATTAGAACGTTTTATTTTGCATAAAATTTACCTATTAAATAAAAATTTTGAAATATATTTTAAAGAATATAATTTTCATAAACTTTATAAAGAGTTAGTTAATTTTTGTTCGTTGGAACTATCAGCGTTTTATTTTGATATAAGAAAAGATACACTTTATTGTGATGAAATTTCATCAACAAAACGAAAGGCATGTATTAATTTATTAGAATTAATTTTAGACATGCTGTTAAAATGGTTTGCTCCAATACTATCTTTTACTACTGAAGAAATTTTCCAAATAATAAATCCAGGTGAAAGTTCGAGTATACATCTACAAGATTTTCCACAAATTCCTAGCAAATGGGAAAATAAAAGTTTGTTTGATAAGTGGCAAAAATTTAAAATAATTAGAAAGGTTGTTAATGCTGCTATAGAGGTTAAAAGAGCAAATAAGGATATAGGATCTAGCCTTGAGGCAGACGTTTCAATATATTTAAATGATGAATATTTAAAAGTAGTTAACGGGCTTGATTTGTCTGAAAATTTTATAACTTCTAAGGCCGTAGCAAAAAAAAATACTAATGAAAGTAATTTTTTTCAATTAAATGAAGTAGAAGGTATAAGTGTTTTTGTAAAAAAAGCAGAAGGTAAAAAATGTTCAAGATGTTGGAAAATTTTTCCTAATTCGTGTGAAAGATGTAATATACAAAATTAGTTTAATATGAAAAAAATTCTAGTAATTTTAATAACTTTTTTTTTAGATAGGATTTCCAAAATTTATTTACTGAATCTCCAAGAATCTGGAGTTGACATTGATTTATATATCAATTCTTTTTTAAATTTATATCTAGTTTGGAATACTGGTATAGGCTTTGGACTGATATCTCTCGAGTCTAATATTTATTACCATATTCTCACTGCGGTAATAGTAATGATTAATTTTGGTTTAATATTTTATCTTACTAAAACAAAAGGTTTTTATTCATATCTAATTGCATTAATAATTGGTGGATCACTAGGAAACTTATTTGATAGAATGTATTATTTTGCAGTACCCGATTTTATTGATATTCATATAGGCAATTATCACTGGTTTATATTTAATGTTGCTGATATCTTTATCTCATTAGGTATAATCGGAATCATATTTATTGAAATAACAAAAAAGGAAAAAATTTCAAACAATGTTTAAAAAAATAATATATTTTTTTATATTAATAATATTTACATCTTCTTGCGCTGATACTTTTAGTTCGGTGAAGCGTGGTTTAACGGGAGCCAAAGGGAATTCTGCTGACGAATTCTTAGTTAAAAAAAAAGATCCTCTTATTTTACCACCTGATTTTGAAAATTTACCAACGCCAGATGAAAATGTTTCTGAGATAGAAGAATCATTATTTGAAGATACAATGAATTCTGCTAGCACAGAGGGTGAAACAACTGAAGAAAAAAGTAAAGCAAGTTCGGCCGAATCCTCTATCTTGAGAAAAATTCAATCAAAATAAATGATTAAAAAAGAAAGTTTTTTTCAAAATTATTTTATAGAGTCTGGTAACTACAAAAAAAATATAAAAAAGACTACAAATATTTTTAAAAATTTTAAAGAAGACTTTCGTAAAGGTAAATTACCTATTTTGGAAACTTATAATAAAAATTATAAATTTAAATTTATAAATAAAACTTTGAAAAAATATTCAAAATTTAAAAATATTATTATTATTGGTATGGGTGGTTCAATTTTAGGTACAAAAACTATTTATTCTTTTTTAAATAAAAAAATAAGAAAAAAAGTATTTTTTTTTGATAACTTAGATCCAAATATAATTTTAGAATACAAAAAAATAAAGAATTTAAAAAATTCATGCTTCATTATAGTTTCAAAATCAGGAAATACTTTAGAAACTTTAACGAATCTTAGTATTATATTTTCAAAAAATTTATTTAAAAATAAATTAGTTATTATTACTGAAATTAAAGACAATCATTTAATGAATTTTGCAAGTAAATATAAAGCTGAATTGATAGAACATAAAAAATTTATAGGTGGAAGATATTCAGTTATGTCTGAAGCTAGTATGTTCCCAGCATTATTAATGGGAGTAAATATTAGAAAATTAAAAAATCTTAAAAATTTTATAAAAGATAAAAAATTTGTAACATCTTTAATCAGAAATGTAGCTAGTATTTTTACTTTATATTCAAAAGGTTTTAAGAATTCAGTAATTTTAAATTATGATACAAATTTAAGGTCTTTAGGGCATTGGTATCAACAACTTACAGCTGAAAGCTTAGGAAAAAAAGGAAAAGGAATTAATCCCATATTAACAACTGGACCAAAAGATCATCATAGTTTATTACAACTTTATCTTGATGGACCAAAAGACAAATTTTTTACATTTTTTAATTCAAATAAACTAAATGGAAAATTAAGAACTTCAAAAGAAACTCTAACAAATAAAACTAAATTTATTAAAAATAAAAAACTGAATAATATTTTAAATGCACAAATTAAGGCAACCAAGAATGTATTTAAACAAAAAATGATCCCCTTTAGAGAAATTACATTTGTACAAAAAAATGAGGAAGAACTAGGTAAAATCTTTACATTTTTTGTTTTAGAAACTATCCTTCTAGCAAAACTAATGAAAGTCAATCCATTTGACCAGCCAGCGGTAGAGCGGGTAAAAATAGAAACACAAAAGTTTCTAAATTAAAACCTACCAAAAATTATTTTTGATACACCATAAATTCTTTCGTCTATTACATTCAAATACTCAGGGAAGTTATCTTTTGTTTCTTTATTTCTATGTATAATTAAAATTCCATTTTTACTTAATAATTTTTTATTAAAAATTAATTTTATTAAATCATTTAGAGCTTCATCTTTAAAAGGTGGATCACAAAAAATTAGATCAAATTCTAATTTTATATCGTTAATTTTGTTTAAAAATTGAAAGACATCTTCAAAAAAAGTTTTTGTCTTATTTTTAATTTTTAATTTTTCAATATTTTTATCTAAAATTTTAAAGGCTAATTTATTATTTTCTACAAAACTCACGTGGGCAACTTTTCTTGATATACATTCAATACCAAAAGATCCTGACCCAGCATATAAATCTAAGACACGGCATTTTTCCATTTGTAATAAAATTTTTTTTGAATGAATTAATAAATTAAAAATGCTTTCTCGAACCATATCTTTGAGAGGCCTAGTTGATTTTTCTTCAGGCATATTTAGTTTTGTTCCCTTGAAACTTCCAGATATAACTCTCATGATTTTTTATTATCTATAGCCTTCCATCCAATATCTTTTCTAAAAAAACCATCAGACCAATTAATTCTTTTAATATTAGCAAGGGATACTTTTCTAGCTTCACTAAGCTTGTCAGATACCGAAACAATATTTAGCACTCTACCTCCATTTGAATAAATTTTATTATTTTTTTCATATGTTCCAGCATGAAAAATTTGGTTATCTCTATTTAATAAAATATTAGATAAATTTTTAATTTCACTATTTTTGATATATTTATAGGGATATCCTTTAGCGCAAATGACAATCGTAATAGAATTTTTTTTTGACCACTTAATATTTAGATTATTAAGTTTATTATTTACAGCATTATCTATAATTTCTAATAAATCTGTTTCTAATCTCATCATAAGTACTTGGCATTCAGGATCTCCCAATCTTATATTATATTCAATTAGATATGGATCTCCTTTTTTAATCATCAAACCAACATATAAAAATCCTTGATATGGATGACCGGCCTTTTTCATTGCGCGTAGCGTAGGATCAATAATTTTTTTTTTTATTTTTTCTTCTAGTTCTTTTGTAAGCAATGTTGAAGGAGAGTAAGCACCCATTCCTCCGGTATTTGGTCCCGTGTCTTTCTCACCAACTCTTTTGTGATCATGGGCTGTTCCAAAAAATTTATAGGATTTTTTATCAACTATTGCAAAATAACTTAACTCTTCTCCTTCAAGAAATTCTTCTAATATAACTTTACTTGATGATTTAAATTTCCCGTCTAAAATTTCTTTTGTATTTGTCAGAGCTTCACCAATAGATGTACATACAGTGACCCCTTTTCCAGCAGCTAATCCATCGGCTTTAACTACAATTGGAACTCCATTTTTTTTTATAAACTTCGACGCATCTTTAAATTTTTTAAACACCTTGAATTTTGCTGTTGGAATATTATTAATTTTACATAATTTTTTCATAAATGCTTTAGATCCCTCTAGTTGCGAAGCATATTTGTCTGGACCAAATACAATAATTTTTTTTTCTTTTAGATAGTCTACCAATCCCTCTACCAAAGGTTGCTCAGGACCAACAATAACTAAATCAATATTATTTTTTTTTATTATTTTATAAAGATTATTAAAATTAGAAATATCTAAATCAATATTATGGGCTATATTTCTAGTTCCAGCATTACCAGGTATACAAATTAATTTTTTAATTTTTGAAGATTGTTTTAATTTATAGCAAATAGCGTGTTCTCTCCCACCACTTCCTATGACAGCTAAATTCATATATTATAGATACACTAATATTTAAATATTTATGAGTGGAAATAAAGCAAAACTAAAATTTAATGCAAATGATTTTGAAATAATAGAATCAGGCGATTATGTAGTTTGCGCTGTATCTGGAAAAAATATACAAATTTCTCAATTAACCTACTGGAATGTTGAATTACAAGAAGCATATTTTTCGCCAAAGGAAGCTCAACAAAGATATGAAGAGTTAAATAAAAAATGAGAATTATATTTTGCGTAATTATTATATTGTTTACAACCTCTAGTTTTGCTGCAACATTTAAGGGCAAGTTCATTCAGGGAGCATTTATTGTTGGAAAAACTGAACCGGGCTCCGTGGTTTTTGTTGATAAGAGAAAAGTCAAAGTTTCATCTGATGGTTATTTTGCTTTTGGATTAGGAAGAGATAGGAAAAATGATGTTGTAATAAAAATAAATGAGAAAAAAATAGTAAAAAAAATTTTTAAAAGAGAATATAAAATTCAAAGAATAGATGGTCTTGAAGAAAAAAAAGTAACCCCACCAGAAGAAGTTTACGAAAGAATCAAAAAGGAAAATAAATGGATTGGAGAAGCGAGGGCAATTAATAGCGATTTAGTTTTTTTTAAAAATGCATTTATAAAACCTTTAGAAAAAGCAATCATTACGGGCGTGTATGGTAGTCAAAGAATTTTAAATGGAAAACCTAAATGGCCTCATTATGGTATAGATTTTGCTGCAGAAGAGGGTACTGAAATAAAAGCTATGTTGGATGGGGTCGTAACTTTAGCAGAATCAGATCTATTTTATACTGGTGGCACTTTAATATTTGATCATGGTCATGGAATTTCGACATTGTATATGCACATGCAAACATTAATGGTTAAAAAAGGTCAAAAGGTAAAGCAAGGAGATGTTATAGGAACTGTTGGCTCAACAGGAAGATCAACAGGAGCGCATTTAGATGTGAGGCTTAATTGGTTTCAAACTCGTTTAGATCCAGCAACTGTATTAAATATAAAGAACTAATAGCAAGAAGAAATTTTTTTAACTAATTTTTTAATTAATTTAATCTCATTAATTTCAGAATATTTTTTAGAAAGCTTTCTTCTATGGGTTATAGTTTTTTTATGCCAATTTTCAGGTAAATTTTTAACAGTGTTTAATATTTTTTCAGAAAATTTTTTAATATCGCCAGACTGAACTTCTTCAAATATTGGCTTGTTCCAATATTCTTTGCCACCACCACCTGTATATCCAATAACCTTATTTCCTGCAATAGCTGCTTCAAGTGGGGGCATTCCAAATCCTTCAGTATAAGAAAAAGATAAAAATATTTTTGATTTAGCAAGTTTAGCAAAAAGTTTTTTTTCATCTAAATTATTTAATGATTCCATTTTCCATCTTTTTGGCAATTTTTTAAATAAAAATAATGAAAGTATGTGAAAATGATCGCTAAGTTTTCTTGGCATAAAAGTTATTAAATTTTTTTTTTTATTAGGCACATTAAATTTTTTATGGTCAAATGAAATATTTACCTTAAAAATTTTATTTTTTTTATTAGGAAAAATAAATTCCAAACATTTGTAAGTTTCTTTTGACGTTGTTATTATAAATTCAGCTTTATTATAAGATTCAAATAGTTTTTCATGATCATAAAATGAATTCATATGGTAAAAGCCCTGTACAAAAATTGAATATTTGATTTTTTTTTTTATTAAGAAATCATTTGCAAAATGGGCCCAAATTTCTGGGAGAATTACAAAATCAGTTTTAGGATTGAAGTTCATATCTTTTTTAATTAAAATTTTATTTTTTGTCCAAGACGTAGACGGTGTGAACGATTTTACCGCTTTCATTTCATTTCCATACCAACCATATTTTTTTGATGATTTATTAAAGATTCTTTTTTTAAAGGATAAAAAAATTTTATCTATCTTCTTTTTTTTTAGATGTAATATATGAGATGATATATTATCTATTTTAAATTTATTTATTAATTCACTGTGTTGATAAATTACTTTAGATCCACCCGATGCGCTTTTGTGTGCAGGCAATATGTAAATAATATTTATTTTTTTTATATTTTTCATACCATTTTTTCAAAAATATTGCTGTTAATTCCAGTCCAAATTTTTTGGTATTTATTGTACTTTAAAAAATCCATAATTTCGCTTTCATTAATAAATTGTATTTCAATACATACATATTTTGGTTTATATAATTTAAAGTCTAAAGATTTAAGCACTTTATAATCATACCCTTGAACATCTATATTTAAAAAATCAATTTGTCTTCCATTATACTTAGAATTTTTTAAAACATCATTAAGAGTTTTAGCTTCAATTTCTTTTTTTTTATATTTTCTATTTTTATCTATATAATCATGCTTTAAAAAAATTTTATTTGCAGTGGATTGTGGATCATGTTTTTTTGAAGAATAAAAATCTATTTTTTCACTCTTATCAGATATAGCAATATTAAAATTTTCATCTTCAGGTCTTATAAAATTAAACAAATCAATTGAAAATTGATTAGCGTCGATATTTATACCCCTCCACCCGTTTTGATATAAAATCATAGTATTGTTGTGTCTAATTGGATGGTAAGCACCGACATCCACATAGAAACCTTTCTTTTTTAAATCTAATTTTTTTTTTAAAAATAAATCCTCGCCTTCACTAGAATAATATTTTCTTTTAATAAAATATTTTTGTTTGAAATATAAGTTATGAATAATATGAAAAAATTTAATAATGTTCATTCTTCATCATTTCCAACGATTATGTGACCAAATCCATTGCTTTGGATTTTTAATTATCATTTTTTCAATAACTTGGTTAATTTTAAGTGTAATATTTTTTGCATCCTCATCATCACTTCCAGTTTTTTCAATTTTATATGGCTCGTGCACATTTATTTCAAAATTTGTACCATCTTTTCTTTCTATAGAAATAGGAACTAACTTACAGTTATATTTTAAAGCAAGCTGCGCGGGTATAGTTGTTGTATGTGCTAGTTTGTTAAAAAAAAGGGTTCTAGGTCCTTCACTGACCCGTTGATCAACCATTAAAGCAATGCTGTATCCATCTTTTACTTTACTAATTATTTCCCTCATGCCCATTCTACCTTTAGGAATCTGATTAGGGCAAATATATTTCATTCTTAGATATTCCATTAATGGATTTAAAAAAAAATTATTTAATGGTCTATAAATTGCAGCGCACTTAATTCCAAATTTATCTAATTCCATAGCCATTAGTTCAAAATTTGCAAAATGACATGAATAAAAAATTACTACCTCATTTTTTTTTTTAATATTTTCTAAATATTTGATGCCATTAATTTTCATATGATTAAAATTTGTTCTATTAAATTTAAAATCTTTTAAAAAAACATATTCTGCAAAAGTTCTTCCAATATTGGACCACATACTATTAATAATCTTAGCTTCTTCTTTTTTATCTATTTCACCTAATGCTGTTTTTATATTCTGTTTAATGATTTTCCTTGACCTAAATAACGGACCAAAAGATCTTCCAAGGAGACCTCCAAGGTTAGAAGCATTTTTAAGGCCTATTATTTTAAATATAACGAACAAGGAAATAATACTTATAAATTCAAAAAAATATTTAATAATTTTCATATAATTTTTTTTATCTCCTCAATAAAGTCGTTTTTATTTTCTATTTCCACCTTTATTCTTAAAAAATTTATATTTTTTTTATACTCTTGATTAATTCTGAAATAATCTTTTTCAGTTGTTAGAAGGGTAGATTTTTTTTCTTTTGCTTTGTTAACCAAGTCATTGAGCTCTTTTTCAGAATAATTGTAATGATCAGGAAATTTTATTTCTTCTAATAAGTTTATCCCATTATCTTTAAGCAGTTTAAAGAAATTGTTAGGATTTGCGATTCCAGCAAAAGCTAATACTTTTTTATTTTTAAATTCATTTATATTTAATGGAATATATTTTGTGTAGAAAATTTTTATTTTTTTATTTTGACTATATATTTTTTCTTCTATATTTATATTTTTTTTACCATTAATAACTACGCAATGAGCTCTTTTTAAAGCTGAAATGTTTTCCCTCAGTGGTCCAGATGGAATAAGTAAACCATTTCCAACCCATTGTCTTTCATTAAAACAAACAATAGATAAGTTTTTATATATTGAAAAATCTTGAAACCCATCATCCAAAATTACAATATCAGCTTTATTTTCTGTCGCTTCTTTTATGGCTTCAATTCTTTTTTTATTTTGATAAAAAGATCCTATTGATTTTTGCAGTTCAGCTTCGTCATTAAAAGAATGATATTTTTTTCTAATAAAGGCAGGATTTTTATTTAAGTTTTTTAAAATGGTAAATATTTCAACACACATGGGAGTTTTTCCAGTTCCACCAAGATATATATTGCCAACACAAATAACAGGAATTTTAGATCGATAGTTTTTTGAAAAATAATATTTTATAAAATTTATTAATTTAAATATCAAAGAAACAGGAAAAAGAATAATAGAAAAATAAGATAATTTAGTCTGGTCCCAAAACTTTGGTTTGAAAAAATTCATATACAATTATTTATACATATTTTTTTAATTCCATAACCACATTATTAAATATATTTTGACCATAATTTTCTATTTTTTCTTCAATATGCTTATTTCTTGGGTTATCCCGTTCTAATTCACTAATTAATAATTGAGTAAGTTCATTTAAATCATTTATTTTTTTACTTACTCCAAGTTTATTTAGGTAATCATAGGTTTCAAGAAAGTTACTAACATACGGTCCATGTATAACTTTACAGCCAAGTCTTGCTGGTTCAATTGGATTTTGTCCACTATCATTTACTAAAGATTTGAGCAAAGATTTTCCAAGAAAAACATATTTTGCAACATTATAGAACTTAAGAGTTTCTCCATACGAATCTACTAAAATTATATCTGTTTCGTTGTTAATTTTTTTTAGGTTACTAGATAAAATAATTTTTAAATTAAGTTTTTCTAAATCATATTTAATTTTTTTTACTCTATTAATATGTCTAGGAATAATTATGGTTAAAATGTTTTTATATTTTTCTTTAATTTTTAAATGTGTTTTCGCACAAATTATTTCTTCATTTTGGTGTGTACTTGAGGCACACCATATTTTTCTATGATCAATTTTATTTAAAATATCTAAGTCTAATTCCCTTTTTTTATTATGCTCAGTATTTGAAAATTTAAGATTTCCATAACTCCTGACTTTTTTTGCGCCTAAAATATTGAGAAATTTTTCACTTTCAGCATTAGAAGCTAAACACAAGTCAAATTTCCCAAATATTTCTTTAGAAAAATTTGTAAACATATTCCATCTTTTAAAGGTTTTTTTTGTAATTCTAGCGTTAATTAATAATAGAGGAATTTTTTTTCTACTAATATTTGAAATTAAGTTTGGCCAAATTTCTGAGTCTATAAAAATTGATAAATTTGGCTTCCAATGATCTAAAAACTTCTTTGTTAAAAAAAGTACATCTAGTGGTAAAAATTGATGTATTACTTTTGAGTTTTCATAAAATCTTTTTTCTAAAATCTTACCAGAACTTAATGTAATTGAGGTTATAAGTATTTTATTAATTTTTTTTTCTTCAATACAATTATCTATTAATGGAAGTATACTCATTGCTTCACCAACACTAGCTACATGAAACCACACCAAAAATCCTTCCCCTCTCAATTTATCAATTTTCGATAATTTTTCTTTGTATCTTAGAGGGTGTTCTTTTTTTTTTATTTTCCTTAAAAATAAATATATTGGAGCAAAAAAATAAAAAAGGTATGTAAAAATTTTATACCAAAAATACATAATTATGCACTTAGTTGTTTACTATATAAATTTTTATATATTTTGGAATTTTCAAGTAATTCAGCATGAGTTCCAACATCAGATATTTTTCCTTGATTCATGACAATAATTTTATTAGCTCTTATAATAGTTGACAATCTATGAGCTATAACCAAAGTTGTCTTATTTTTTGTTAAATTCATGATTGCATTTTGAACTTTTTCCTCTGATTCGGCATCTAATGACGAGGTTGCTTCATCTAGTAAAATTATTGGAGAATTTTTAAGAACAGCGCGTGCAATAGAAATTCTTTGTTTTTGGCCTCCAGATAATCTAATCCCATTTTCTCCAATAATGGTTTCAAATTTATTTGGCAATTTTTCTATAAACTCAGTCGCGGCCGCAAAATCACAAGCCTTTTTTAATTCCTCTTCCGACGCATTCATATTGGCGTAAGCTATATTAGCGCGAACAGTATCATCAAATAAAATTATATCTTGACTGACCATAGATATGCTTTTTCTTAAAGAAGAAAGAGAATACGATCGGATGTTTTGTTCATCGATATAAATGTTACCTCTTTTAGGATCATAAAACCTTGGTAGTAAGTTTATTATTGTGCTTTTGCCAGCACCACTATGACCTACTAAAGCTGCTGTTGTACCACCCTCAACTGTAATACTGATATCTTGTATAGCTTGCTCTTGAGTATTTGGATATGAAAAATTAACCTCATCAAATTTTACATTACCTTTTTTAATATTAAGATTTGGAGCAGTATCTAGTTCTTTTATACTTGGTTCAGAATCTAGAATATTAAAAATTCTATCCGCTCCTACAGCTCCTTGATTAAAAAGCATATTAATAGTCGCTAACGATCTAATCGGTTGGTAAGCTAACATCATAGCAGTTAAAAAAGAGAAAAAATTATTTATTTCCATCTCACCACTCGCAATCATAAATCCTGAGTAATATATAAAGCCAGCTATCATTATACCCGTTAAACATTCCATAATTGGAGTTGCTCTTATTAAAATTTTACCTATTTTAATTTGTATATTTGTTCTTTCGTCAATTTTTTTTGATGATCTTTCAAATTCAAAATCCTCTTTTTGATAAATTTTTATCATTCTAGTACCTTTAATAATTTCTGATAAATAAGATGTTATATTACCTTCAATTTTTGCACTTTCTGCAACAGCTTTATTGATTCTTTTTCCTAAAGATTTTGCAACAACAGCTGCTAACGGCATCATAATTAATGCAAACAAAGCAAGGTTCCAATTTTGATAAAACATTAAACCAACTAATACAATTAAGGTTAACGAATCTTTCATAAGATTTAATATTCCTGACCCCACCAATGCAGCTACTTGGCCAACATCATAAAAAAAATGGGCAATATATTTTCCTGAATGTTTCGATTCAATTGTATTTATATCTGATTTTAAAATACAAGAAGCTAATTGAATTTGCATAGCTTTTACAACGTTATTAGATATATTTATTAATATAGTTCGAGCAGCATATAAGGAGGCACCCTTAACTGTAAAAGCTAGTGCAATAGCAAACGGTATTAATAACATCATAGTTTTGTCCTGTTCTACAAAAATTTTTTTAATTGCTGGATCTAATAACCAAGCAATCGCCCCAGTTGAACCCGCAACAACGAGAGAAAGAAGAAGAGAAATTAACAGTTTAAAAAGATATTTTTTAACATAAGAATTAAATAGTCTTAATAAAGTTTCTTTAAGTTTAGAAAAGTTCATAGAATATTAAATGAAAGTATAAATAAAAAAATTAAAAAGCCTGTTAAATTATTATTTTTAAAAGCATTTAAACAAAAAAGTGAATTTGAAATATTTGAAATTTTTACTTGATATATCAATGTAGCGATGAATGGTGTCATTAGTAATATGAAATATCTATTTATTTCTGTCATAAAAAACATTATTAAGATAAAAAAAGTACATAAGCTATAACAAGTTCCAACAAATATTTTTACATTCTTTTTAAATTTGATTGATGTCGATTTAACACCAATAATTTCATCATCACGAATATCTTGGAGTCCATAAATCGTGTCATAGCCTAGTGTCCAAAATATGGCTGCTATATATAATATAATTGGTGTAATTGATATGTTATTTTCCAAAGAGGACCAACCCATTATTACACCCCAATTAAATGTTAAACCTAAAAAAAGTTGTGGCCAATAAGTAATTCTTTTCATAAATGGATAAGCGAATGCTAAAACCATTGAACCCATTCCAAGAAGAATTGTTAAATAATTAAATTGTAAAAGTATAGAAAGTGCAATTAAACAAAGTATTACTACATAAAGGAAAGCCTTTTCTACTGAAATTTTTTTAGACGCAATAGGTCTTCTTTTTGTTCTCTTTACTTTCTTATCTAAATCTTTGTCAACAATATCATTAAAAATACATCCAGCACTTCTCATTAAAATTGAACCTAAAAAAAATAATATTAGATATTTAAAATATAGTGATGTTTCAGCACCATAGTAATAACCAAGTGATAGTCCCCATGCACAAGGCCAAAACAAAAGCATGAATCCAATCGGTTTATTTAATCTAGTTAACTCGATGAAAATTTTTATATTTTTCATTTGATATTGGTCTGTAAATAACAAATGGCTAATCTATAATCAATGCGATTCGTATAATATTAAATTAGATTATGGAATTATGATCGCAGGTCCTTTAATTTTTCTTAATTCTAAATCTTTATGTGCTTGAACAACCTCATCCAACCTATACTCTTTAAATAATTTTATCTTAATTTTTCCTAGTTTGATCCATTTAAAAAGTTTGTCAGCACCTTCTTGAATTTCATTTTTTGTACTTAAATAGTGCCACATCGCAGGTCTTGTAAAATATAATCCTTTTGGCTGAATATATTTTTTTACATCTATATTTTCAATAGATCCAGAGGCGTTTCCAAAGGAAACCATCATGCCTCTAGTTTTTAAACATTCAATTGATTTATGAAATGTATTTTTTCCTACACCGTCATAAACTACTGGTACTCCAATTTTTTTAGTAATTTCTAAAACTTTTTTAGCAAAATCATCTGTTGAATAATTTATTACAAAATCACAACCATTTTCTTTAGCTATACTGATTTTTTCATCTGATCCTACCGTACCAATTACCTTACAGCCTAAACTTTTTGCCCATTGGCAAAAAATTTGTCCAAGACCACCTGCGGCAGCATGAAATAATATAGTTTCATTTGAGGAAACAGGATATGTTTTATAAAGAAGATAATATGCCGTTAAACCTTTTGTCATTAGAGTTGCTGCAACTTGGTGGCTAATTCCCTCAGGTATTTTTACTAAGTTTTTTGTTGGATAATTTCTTTTTGAAGAATAAGCGCCAAGTGGAGCTCCTGCATAAGCAACACTATCACCTACGGAAAATTCTTTAACTTTTGATCCAATTTCTTTTATTATTCCTGATGCTTCACCACCTATTCTGGAGGGCAATTCGAGAGGATATAAACCTGAGCGATGATAGGTGTCTATAAAATTTAAACCTATAGCTTTATGTTCAATTGTAACTTCATTTGGAGCTGGCTTTTCTAGATTAATTGTTTCTAATTTTAAAACTTCAGGTCCACCAGTTTTTTCAATTTTTACAACTCTTATCATTTTTGTACAAAATTTCCATTTTGATAATCTTCTACAGCTTGAAGAATTTCTTGTTTAGTATTCATAACGAATGGTCCACCTCTAGCAATAGGTTCACCTATTGGTTTTCCAGATATTAATAAAAATTTTGCCTTTGTGATACATCTAACTTTTAGTTTTTCGCCTTTTGTAAGAAGTATTAGTGTAGAACCATTAATTTTATCATGGCTTTCACCACCAATTTTTATTTCTCCCTCAATTAGATAAATAAAAGTATTATGAGTAGAGGGTAGGTTAAAATTGAAATCCTTATCTTTTTTAAGCTCAATATCAAAATATACTGGCGCGACGTTGTGGCCTTTAACAGGACCTTCAGCGTCACCAAATTTTCCAGCAATAGTTTTTATTTTTTTATCTGAATCTTTGTGAACCTGCATTTGTTTAGAGTTTATGTATATGTATTCAGGTTTATTCATCTTTAATTTTGCAGGCATATTTATCCATAATTGAAAACCATGAAGTTTACCTTCGGTCATTGCAGGCATTTCAGAATGAATTATACCACCACCTGTTTTCATCCATTGCACATCACCCGCTGACATTCTTCCTTTTGCGCCAGTACTATCTTCATGCTCAAACTCACCAGTAAGCATATAGGTTACAGTTTCAATTCCTCTATGAGGATGAGGAGGAAAACCACCAATATAGTCATCTTTATTTTCTGATCCAAATTCATCTAGCATTAAAAAGGGATCAAAATAATTAGGCTCAACACCAATACTTCTCTTTAATTTAACACCCGCACCATCAGACGCTGGTATTGGATCAATGATTTTGCTTACTTCAATATTTTTCATTAAATTTATTTAAACTTTTTATCTAAGCTAAAATCTTTTGAGCCATTAACTACTAAGAATAAAAAACCACCCGCAAGCCCAATATTTTTAAAAAAAGCAATAAACTGCATTTGATTTGAAAAGTCTGTATGAAAAATAACTGCTGTAGCTATACAAAAAAGACTTAACAAAGCAGCAGAAATTTTAACTTGGTAGCCAACTATTATAAGGATAGGTGCCACAACTTCTAAAACTATAGCTGGAATTAACAAAATTCCTGGAACTCCTAAAGATTCCATCCAACCATGGCTACCTTCATAATTTCCAATTTTACTTATACCGCTTAATAAAAAAATTGCTGAAATAAATACTCTACCTACTAAATCTAAGACGTTTGATAACATTTTTATATTACCTTTCCTTTATTGTTTATTGTGTGACCCATCACAAAATGGTTGATCAGTAGTTTGTTTGCAAGCACAAAAAAACATTTTTTTTGTATCAGTAGCTTTATATATAACAGGTTTAAATTCTGAACCCTTGTGAGAATTATCACAAAAAGGTTGATTTTTACTTAAACCACACGAGCACCATGCATAATTTTTTCCTTCTATTACATCAACACCGATCGGGCCATCACCTGCTTTTTGTCCTTTTATCATTTTATCTCCTCTAATTTATTTAAATAATTTTAAGTAGTTCTTCTAAATTATTAATAACATACTTTGGTTTATAACTTAATTTGTCGAATACTTTATTTAAGCGATTAACCCAAACAGCGTTATAACCAAAAACTCCGCCCCCAGAAACATCCCATGTATTTGAACTCATAAAACAAATATTTTCAGGTTTGCAGTTGTATTTTTTAATAGGCATTTCATAAACTCTTGAATCAGGTTTATAAACCCCAATAGACTCAATTGAAAAAACATCATCAAAATAGTTTTGAATATTATTACTTTCTACTAACATTTTTAGAAGTTCTGGAGTTCCGTTAGATAGAATAGCAATTTTAATCTTTTTAGCTTTTAGACCCTCTAAACATTTTTTAACTTCGGGGTAGGGACTAAGTTTTTTGTATAAATCTAATAGCTCATTTCTCATTTCTTTTTTAATTTTAAAAGTTTCCATAGTGTGATCTAAAGAATCTTCTGTAATTTCCCAGAAGTTTTTATGTTTTTTCATAAGACTTCTTAGCCATGTATATTCAAGTTGAGTAGTTCTCCAGGCATTTGCAAAACCTTCCCATTTACTTCCAAGCTTTTTTTTACATTTTGCTGCTGCAGAATTGACATCAAAGAGAGTCCCGTATGCATCGAACACACAAGCTTTGACATTTTCAATTTTCATAATAAATCTTTTAGTTTTTGAACTTCACCAATCTTAAATATAATAGCATCTTCTTTTTTAAAACCATATTTTTCTGCACCTGCTTTAAAACGAGCAGGTGGTTCCATAATTGGTTCAAGTGATAATACAACTGTTCCCCAATGCATTCCAATCACTTTTTTACTTTTTAGATCTTGAGCAATGTTTAATGCTTCTTCAGGGTTAGTATGGTAAATGGATTTATCTTTTTTTGGTGCCATAGGATAAAAATTATAAGCTCCAATATTAATAAAAGACAAATCTATAGGCCCATATTTTTCTCCAAGTTCTTTATAGATATTTCCATAACCTGTATCACTAGCAAACAATATTTTTTTATTTTTATATTCGATTAAAAAATTACCCCACAATGTTTTATTGGTATCCCACAAACTTCTTTTTGACCAATGCACTGCAGGCAAGAAGGTAACTTTTAAATCATTTACTTTTATTTTGTCATACCAATCCATTTCGCTTACATTTGCAAAACCATTTCTTGTAAAGTATTTTCCAAGCTTAAGCGGAGCTAATACTTTTGCCTTTTTGTAGGGAAATCTTTGTATAGTTCTAGTGCTCAAATGATCATAATGATTATGTGTTAGTAAAAATAAATCTACTTCAGGTATCTCTTTAAGATTAATTGCTGGATCTACAAATCTTTTTGGGCCAAAGATTAAAGGTCCCATATTTTTTTCAAAAACAGGATCAGTAATGATTGTAGTGTTGCCAAGTTTAATTAAAAATGTAGCATGTCCTATCCATGCAACATAATCTTTATCTTTATAATCCTTTAGATTTTTTAAAACTTCTTTTTTGTTTATGACATGATCTGACGGAAAACTCATATTAAGTTTCTTTTTTTCTTCTTTAAATATCTTAAAACTCCAATTAAAAGAAGAATCTCTTACGGGGGAACCTTCAGGGTTTCTAAAAGTACCGTCAGGTAAGTGATGATAAGGTAAATCTTTCATAGTATTTCCAAAAGTATTATAGTTGATCGAAAATAAAATAACTAACAATGGTAGTAAAATTTTTTTCTTCATGAATACAAAAATAAGATTATATTTTTCTGATAAGATTGAAAGTGATTTAGTGGCACATCTAAATAAAGAACAATCACATTATATAAAAGATGTTATGAGATTAAAGGAAGGAGATATATTCTCAGTTTTTAATACCCAAGGAGAGTGGAATGCCATTGTTCAAAATTACGAAAAACAAGGAACCAAAATTAGAATATTAGAAAAGACTAGAGATAAAAAAAATGAACAAAATATTTGGTTAGCTTTTACTCCAATTAAACAAAACCCAATGAATTTTTTAATTCAAAAAGGAACTGAACTAGGGATTCAAAAATTTATTCCAATTTTATCAGAAAGAACTTCTGTCAAAGATATTAATAATGAACGAGTTAAAAAAATTATTATAGAATCAGCTGAGCAGTCAAATAGAATTTCAATTCCAGAAATTGAACCGTTAAAAATATTAAAAGATTTTTTATTTACATTTCCCAAAAATGGAATTTTAGTTTTTTGTGATATCAATTGTAATCAAAGTGACTTCAAAAAAATTTTATTAAAAAAAGATCTAAGCCCAGTTTGTATACTTATTGGACCCGAAGGTGATTTTTCTGAAAATGAAAGAAAATTAATAGTTGATCTAGAACAGTCTAAATCTATTTCATTAGCCAAAAATATATTAAGAGCCGAGACTGCAGCAATCGCAGCGGTAACTTTAGTAAACTATCACTTGAATCTAAGTTGAAATTTAAAACTGCATCAAGTTGACACAGCAATTGCATAATTTTTTAGGAGAATCTTGTGACAATAATTTTCATTTACAATTGATAACGTTGTCATAAAAAGCAAAAAGTTGTAAAAGTACATAAATATTTAACAGTTTTAATAAAGGAATTTAAAGTAGTGTTTGTAGCAATTATTTTTATATTAATTATTATTGCCTCAATATGGTTTCATATATGGAGCCCATGGTGGTGGACACCTGTTGCTTCTAATTGGGGAAATATTGATACTACCATCGAACTCACATTTTGGATTACTGGTTCTGTTTTTGTTGCTGTATGTTCTTTTATGGCATGGTGTGTTTGGAAATATAGATACAGGCCAGACAGAAAAGCAGAATATAAACCTGAAGATAAAAAATTAGAATTTAGATTAACAGCATTAACAGCATTAGGAGTAATAGCGCTACTAGCCCCAGGATTAGTAGTTTGGAATAAATATGTAACCGTTCCAGATAATGCTCTTAAAATTGAAGTGGTGGCATACCAATGGGGATGGAATTATAGATTGCCGGGAGACGATGGAGTTTTAGGAACAACTGATATCAAATTAATTAATGATGAAAATCCATATGGACTAAATCTTGACGACCCAAATAGTAAAGATGATATTTTAGTAATGGATGCAGATCTACATTTAGAAATTAATCAACCAGTTAAGGTTGAACTTAGATCGTATGATGTTTTACATAATTTTTATGTTCCGCAGTTTAGAGCTAAGATGGATACACTTCCAGGTCTTATTACTTACTATTGGTTTACACCTACTAAAACTGGAGATTTTGAAGTTTTATGTGCAGAATATTGTGGTACTGGACATTATGCAATGAGAGGAAAGGTTCAAGTTGATGAAAAGGCTGACTACTCAAATTGGTTAGCACAACAAATTACACACGAAAAAATGATTGCCCAGAATAAAAAAGATAAAAAATTACTAACAGCAGAAATAAAAAACTAAGGAGAAAAATATGGACGAAGAAAATAATAATAACAAAATAGAAACAAAAGCAGCCGACTCCTCGTCAGGCAGCTATGTTCCACCTGCAGATAATATTCCTGCTAGTGAAATTCCAGAGCAAGAATTGTATCATGCAAAAAGTTTTTGGACTCGTTGGGTGTTTTGCCAAGATGCTAAAGTAATTGGAGTTCAATACGCTTTAACAGCAACAGCTGTTGGTTTAATAGGTTTAATTTTATCATGGGGAATGAGATTACAACTAGGTTTTCCTGAAACATTTTCTTTCTTAGGTCCAGCAACTTATTATCAATCAGTTACTATGCATGGAATGATCATGGTCGTTTATTTGCTTACCGCATTATTTTTAGGAGGCTTTGGTAATTATTTAATTCCATTAATGGTTGGAGCAAGAGATATGGTTTTTCCTTACGTAAACATGGTTAGTTTTTGGATGTTTCTTGTTGCGGTTTTAGTATTAATTTCCAGTTTTTTTGTCCCTGGAGGGCCCACAGGAGCCGGATGGACTTTGTATCCACCACAGGCAATTATGCCTGGCACCCCAGGTTCTGAAATGGGAATAGTTTTAATGCTAATTTCTTTATCACTTTTTGTAATTGGTTTTACAATGGGTGGTTTAAACTATGTAATTACAATTTTACAAGCACGAACTCGTGGTATGACACTAATGCGTATGCCCCTTACAATTTGGGGAATTTTTACTGCCACAGTTCTTGCCTTACTTGCTTTTCCAGCACTGTTCGTTGCTTGTATAATGATGACTTTAGATAATTTATTAGGAACAAGTTTTTTCATGCCGGAAATATTTACGATGGGTGAACAACTGGGAACATCTGGAGGAAGTCCAATCTTATTTCAACATTTATTTTGGTTTTTTGGTCATCCTGAAGTTTATATTGTAGCACTACCTGCCTTCGGAATAGTTTCAGACCTTATTTCGGTTCATGCAAGAAAAAATATATTTGGTTACAGAATGATGGTTTGGGCAATTGTAATTATAGGAGCTTTAAGTTTTGTAGTTTGGGCACACCATATGTATGTCAGTGGAATGAACCCATATTTTGGTTTCTTTTTTGCAACTACTACATTAATTATTGCGGTACCTACCGCAATTAAAGTTTATAACTGGGTTCTCACTTTGTGGAGAGGGAATATACATCTTACAATTCCAATGCTTTTCTCTTTAGGTTTTATTGTAACTTTTGTTAATGGAGGAATTACAGGATTGTTTCTTGGAAATGTAATTATAGATATTCCTTTATCTGATACTTATTTTGTTGTAGCGCATTTTCACATGGTTATGGGAATAGCTCCACTTATGGTAATTTTTGGAGCCATCTATCATTGGTTCCCTTTAATTTCAGGAAGACATTTAAATCAGACTCTAGGAAAAATACACTTTTGGATATCTTTTGTAGGAGCTTATGCAATTTATTTCCCAATGCATTATTTAGGTTTCATAGGAGTGCCACGAAGATATTATGAAATGTACGATAGTCCATATATGACAACAGGAGTTGGTTTAAATCAGTTTATCACAGTAGCAGCTTTGATTGTTGGTTTTACCCAAATTTTATTTTTGTACAACATTATTCATAGCGCGTTTTATGGAGAAAAATCTGAAAAAAACCCATGGAAAGCAAACTCTCTAGAATGGCATACACCCGAGATGCCGCCAGAACATGGAAACTTTGGAAAAGAGTTACCAGTAGTTTATCGTTGGCCTTATGATTTTAGTGTACCTGGAATTGATAGAGAATATATTCCACAGCACGTTGCACCAAGTGAAGTTCCAACTGCAAAGGTTGAAAAAACGTGAAAAAAAAAGAAGAAAGTTTTTTTAAATTAATTAGTCAAAAACCTTGGGAGGCTTCCCAAGCAATTTTGGATAACGAGCACGACGGAAAAACTTTTATAGTTAGTAAAGCTAAGCTTGGCGTTAGAACTGTAATGGTAGTAAGTACTGTTATTTTTTCATTATTTGTTGTTTCTTATTCAGACAGAATGTTGGTTCATGATTGGAGAAGTTTGTCCCAACCATGGTTACTTTGGATTAACACATTAATTTTAATTTTAACAAGTGTTATGTTTCACAGAACTAAAGTTTTAGCTGAAAGAAATGAATTTGATAAAACAAAGAATAGCTTATTAATAGTTGGTTTTTTAACTTTTGCCTTTCTTACAGGCCAATTGTTAGTTTGGCAACATTTTGTTAATTTAGGACAGTATGCTTCAACTAACCCAGCAAACGCATTTTTCTATGTTCTGACAGCATTACATGGGCTTCATGTGTTAGGTGGTTTATATTTTTGGGGAAAAGTAACAACTCAATTATTTAAAGAAAGTTATAACGTATCAAAGATTAAACATAACATTGAACTATGTGCTATATATTGGCATTTCTTACTTATAGTTTGGTTTGTTTTATTTGGTTTAATGGTAGCAACATAATAGAAAGTAATTTAATGAGCGAAATAGATACTTCAAAACTTCCTCAAGGTGGCAAAGGTTTTGTCCACGACTTTGCTGCAGACCAAACAACGTTTAAAGGAGTTCCTTGGGGTAAAGCGATGATGTGGATTTTTCTATTAAGTGATACATTTATTTTTAGTTGTTTTTTAATTTCTTTAATGACGGCCCGAGCATCTACAACTGTAGAATGGCCATACCCTAGCGAAGTTTTTGGATTAACAATGTTTGGCGTTGAAGTTCCTTTACTACTAATAGCAATTATGACCTTCGTACTAATTACCAGTAGCGGTACGATGGCGCTTGCTGTCAAATATGGATACGAAAAAAATAGAAAGATGTGTGCTTGGCTTATATTAGCCACAGCCATCGGTGGACTTACATTTGTTGGAATGCAAGCTTTCGAATGGTCAAAATTGATTTTTCATGACGGTGTAAGACCTTGGGGAAATCCTTTTGGGGCAGAACAATTTGGAGCCTTCTTTTTTATGATAACTGGATTTCATGGAACGCACGTATCAATTGGAGTCATTTTCCTATTTATTTTTGCTAGAAAGACTTTTAGGGGTGATTTTGATACTGGGCGAAGAGGTTATTTTACAAGCATGAAATCTGATTATAAAGCCATAGAAATTCTAGGACTGTATTGGCATTTTGTAGATTTAGTCTGGGTATTTATTTTTGCATTTTTCTATCTTTGGTAAAAAATATGGAACAAAATAATAAAAAAACTACAACTCATAGCATCGGTATCTATTTATGGATTTGGGGATTATTATTTGTATTTAGTACTTTTTCATACATGGTTGATTGGTATAATTTTCAGGGACTTCTTAGATGGTCTTTGATTATATTCTTTATGTTACTTAAGGCAGGACTAATAATGGCAATATTTATGCATCTATACTGGGAAAGATGGGCTATTGTAAATGTTCTTTTATGGCCAATGACTGCAATAATGGTCTTTGTCG
This sequence comes from uncultured Pelagibacteraceae bacterium, assembly GCA_902588625.1. Classification (GTDB taxonomy): domain Bacteria; phylum Pseudomonadota; class Alphaproteobacteria; order Pelagibacterales; family Pelagibacteraceae; genus AG-414-E02. The sequence goes on from CACIPU010000001.1 coordinate 104,234, forward strand.
GAATAATGGTTGCGGAGTCCGAGTATACTTTTTTTACACGTGCCCTATATTTTGTTACGGGTGGCTAAACTCATAAATATTTTAAGTTTATAAATGCCAAACATTAAATCAAAAACACTAAAATTAGATTACTTTATTTATATAAAAGCTTTTTTTAACTTGATGAAGCCTCGAGTGATGTCTTTAGTAATTTTTACGTGTGCAGTTGGTTTATTAATTGCTCCCATTAAAATAAATTTTCTTGATGCAGTCTTCTCCCTTATTGCTGTTGCTTTAGGATCTGGTGCAGCTGGAGCTCTCAATATGTGGTACGAATCAGATCTCGATTCAATTATGACAAGGACCTGTCTCAGGCCTATACCAACAGGAAAATTAACAAGAAACCAAGCGTTAATATTTGGAATATTATCCTCAATTTTTTCTATAATAACTCTTTATTTATTTTCAAATTTAGTTGCAGCTCTAATACTCTCTGTAACAATCTTATTTTATGTTTTTGTTTACACAATTTGGTTAAAGAGAAAAACCCCACAAAATATTGTTATCGGAGGTGCTGCTGGTGCTTTACCACCAGTAATTGGTTGGGCTATAGCAGCAAATGAAATTTCACTTGAACCGATAATATTATTTTTAATTATATTTATATGGACACCTTCTCATTTTTGGGCTTTAAGTTTATATAAATCTGAAGATTACAGAAAAGCTAAAATTCCAATGTTGCCTATAACATCAGGAGTAAAAACAACAAAGTTAAATATACTAATATATTCTATTATATTGCTACCAGTTTCTATATCTCCGTTTATTTTAAATTTTTCAGGAGCGATATACCTAACAATGTCAGTTGCCTTAAGCACTTATTATATTTTTGTTTCATACAAACTATTTAAAGAAAAAAATTTAGTAAAAGAAAAAAAATTAGCAACGAAATTATTTGCTTATTCAATATTATACCTTTTTATGATCTTTACATCTATTTTAGTAGATAGGTTTATATAGAACTTGATTTAAAAAATGAGAGTTATTAAAGAAAACTATTTGAAGCTTTTTTCTATTTCAATTTTATTGATAGTTTTAATTGTTGGAATTAGTATTTTTTTTAATCAATCGACAAAGTCTGATAAACCTATAATATTAAACTTACTTACTAGTGTTCATCCAAATTTACCTTGGACTTTTAAACCAATAAATTCAAATATTATTGTAAAACCTGGAGAAGTAAAAACAATTGATTATATTGTAGAAAATTTAGACAATCGAGAAACGTCTGGCATTGCAACATTCGCATACTTTCCTAATCAATTTGGAAACTATATTAGAAAGTTAAATTGTTTTTGTTATGACGCTCAAACTTTAAAAGCAAATCAAAAGGGTAAGTATTCAGTAGTTTTGTTAATTGACCCAGAGGTGACAAAAGATAACAAGACAAAAGATATCAAAGAAGTTACTATACAGTTTACTTTTTTTGACTATAAAGAATATAAGGAAAATAAAATTTAATGATTACCAAAACTTTAATATTAAAATCAAATAGTATAAATTATTTATGCACAGTTTGTGTTACTGATAATAATGGAGCCAAAATAGCTTTAACTATTATTATTTCGTCATTAGCTTTGTTAGGTTTAGCAAATTGGGCTTGGAATAAATAT
>CACIPU010000002.1 GCA_902588625.1 uncultured Pelagibacteraceae bacterium
CACCTTTATTTTTAATGCCACAAGGAATAATTGATTGATATTTTGATAAATCATTATTAATATTTAGTGCAAAACCATGGTACGCAACCCATTTTTTAACTCTAATTCCAATTGCTGCAATCTTTTTAGGATTATTTTTTTTACCTACCCAAATACCAATATTTTTCTTATCCCTAAAAGAATTAACTTTATATTCTTTAAGAACATCAATTACACAATTTTCAACATTCCTGACAAGTAAACGTATATCTTTTTTTCTTTTATTTAAATTAATAACAAAATAAACAACCTTTTGACCTGGACCATGATATGTATGTTTTCCACCTCTATTAGTTTTTATTACTTTAATGTTTTTGTCCAGCAAATCTGATTGCTTGGAGCTAGTACCTGCTGTATAAACTGGATTGTGTTCTAAAATCCATAGCAATTCTTTTTTCTTTCCATCAAAAACATCAATAATACGTCTTTCCAGAATTTTCATTGATTCATCATAATCAACGGGTTTTATGCTAGTTTTTACATCTATATTCATTTTACATTTGTGATTTTAAAAAAAATCAACTAAACAGTTTTAAAATTAATAAATGGAACTTTTAAATGACTTTAACAAAAAATATATCCGATAAAAAAGTAAATTTTGAGTTTAATAAAGAATTTATTAATCTATTTAGTAAAAAAATCAGAGAAAATGATACAATTTTTCTTAATAAAACTCTCAAGGAGCTTCATCCATCAGATACAGCTGATATAATTGAAAATTTAGTCCCCGAAAATCGCTCGAAGCTTATTGAACTTGAGGGTTTTAATCTTGATCCTGAAATTTTTACTGAACTAAACGAATCTATACAAACAGAAGTATTTATAATTTTATCTATAGAATCTATTGTAAATATTTTGAAGCGTTTAGAATCAGATAATGCATTAAAAATACTTGAAAATTTAGATGAGAAGAAAAAAAATATAGTATTAAATAAATTACCTCCTAAAGATAGATTCTTATTGCAAGAAGGATTAAGTTTTCCTGAAGATTCTGCGGCTAGAATAATGCAAAGAGAGTTTACAGCAATCCCAAGTAATTGGTCTGTGGGTCAAACTATTGATTATCTTAGAGAAAATAAAGACCTACCAGAGGAATTTCTAGAAATTTTTATCATAGATAATAATTTTAAACCAGTAGGAACAGTTTCTTCGTCAAAAGTTTTAAGAACATCAAGAGAATCTAAAATGAGCTCCGTAATGAATGAAACACAAGTCTTAATTCCGGTAAACATGGATAAAGAAGAAGTAGGTCATATTTTTGAAAATTATAATTTAGTTTCAGCTGGCGTTGTAGACAAAGATAATAAATTAGTTGGAATGATAACAGGAGATGATGTATTTACAGTTTTAAAAGAAGAGGCTGAAGAAGATGTGCTTCGTCTCGCAGGTGTTGGAGATGAAGTTCTTACTGATAGTATTTTTAAAAAAACTAAAAGAAGATTTAATTGGTTATTACTTAATTTATTCACCGCATTGTTAGCTACTTGGGTAATAAGTTTGTTTGGTGCATCTATTGAGCAAATGGTAGCATTAGCTTTTTTAATGCCTATAGTTGCATCAATGGGTGGAAATGCAGGGATGCAAACTTTAGCTGTTACAATTAGAGCTTTAGCTACAAAAGAACTTTCTTCAAGCAATTTTGGTAAAATTATTTCTAAAGAATTTTCCATTGGAGTACTAAATGGAATAATATTTGCCATTATTACTGGAGCAATAGTGCAGTTATGGTTTAAAGAATTAAATCTCTCTATATTGATTGCAGTGTCAATGGTACTTAATATGATAGTCGCTGGTTTATTTGGAATACTTGTTCCAGTATCTTTAAAAAAATTTAACATAGACCCAGCGATTGCATCGAGTGTTTTTGTTACAACTATTACTGATGTTATTGGCTTTTTATCATTCCTAGGATTAGGCGCATATTTCTTTTATAATTAAATATTGTCAATCAATCTTATTCGTCTGAGATAATATGCAAAAAATATTTTAAAATTTCTTTTTTTTCTAAATGGTTTAATAATTTTATTAACGTCTAATGGTTCGATATAGTCGATTTTATTTACTCCAAATTTATACAACTCTTTTTTTAAATTATTTTTAAATTTTTTATCTTGTATTAATTTAACTTTATTTTTTTTAATTAGTTTAACAATTTTAGAAGCGGTATTAATATCATTTTTTGTTAAAAGAAAATTTCTTGAAGATAACGCGACCCCATTTTTTTCTCTTATCGTATTACAAGCAACAACTTTAATAAAAGGATATTTTTTTCTAATAAAGTCTTCAACTATTAAAAGCTGTTGCATATCTTTTTTACCAAAAAATATATTTTTAGGATTAAGTATTTCTATAAATCTTTCAATAACATCTGCAACAGCTTCAAAATGTTTTGGTCGATTTTTACCACATAATTTTTTTGAAAATATATTTATTTTAATTTTTTTATTATAACCATTTGGATATATATCATTATGATTTGGCAAATAAAGAACATCAATATCTAAATTCTTAAGTTTTTCGATATCTTGTTTTAAGTCTCTAGGATAAGTTTTAAAATCATTTTCCTCATTAAACTGTTGCTTATTAACAAATATTGACACAACAGTATATTCGCTTTTTTTAATTGATTCTCTAATTAAAGATATGTGACCTTTATGAATACCACCCATAGTAGGCACAAAACCTAAATTTTTTTTATTTTCTAAGAACTTTTTAATCTTATTTTTATGTAAAATTATTTTCATTTGTAAAATTTAAGTATTATATGTAAAAGAAAGCAATGATTAAACAGGCTATTATTCCTTTAGCTGGTCTTGGCACAAGACTACTACCTTTGACTAGCGTAATTCCAAAAGAGCTTTTACCAATAAATGGAAGGCCTGGACTTGAGTATATACTTGATGAGTGCATAGAATCAGGAATTAAAGAAATTATACTAATAATATCAAAAAAAAAAGAAACTATAAAAAAATATTTTTTTAGAGATTTATTCTACCAAAATTTGATTAAAAAAAAACCCAAGAATAAAGAATTAAAGGAAAACTATAAAAGAATTGTTAAATACAAAAAAATGATAAAGTTTGTTTACCAAAATTCGCCTCTAGGAACTGGGGATGCGATTTTGAAATGTAAAAAATTAATTAAATCAAATTATTTTTTAATGCTTATGCCAGATGATTTAATTATAAAAAGAAATTGTTCAAAGCAGTTAATTAAACTTCACAAAAAATATAAATCCTCTGTTATAGCTTCAATGAAAGTTGATTATAATGATATTTCGCGATGGGGAATTTTTAATATTAAAAAAATTAATAAGAAACACTTTAAAATTACTGATGTCATAGAAAAACCTAATCGCAAAGAAGCTCCCTCAAATTACGCTGTCATTGGAAGATATATTCTCCCAAAAGAAATATTTAAAGTATTAGACAGACAAAAACCGGGAAAAAATAATGAGATACATATCACAGACTCAATCAGAACTTTAATTTATAATAATAATAAATTTATTGGACATCTTTTTGATGGAAAATATTTAGATTGCGGCTCTTTAAAAGGATATATAAATTCAACAATTAAAATCTCAAGTTTAAAAATATGAAAATATGCATGATAGGTACAGGTTATGTTGGTTTGGTCAGCGGATCTTGCTTTGCTGATTTAGGTAATACTGTTTATTGTGTAGATAAAGATATTAAGAAAATTAATATGTTGAACTCATTTCAAATACCAATTTATGAACCTGGTTTAAATGAAATTGTTAAGAAAAATTATTTGGCTAAAAGATTAATATTTACAAATAATTTAAAAAAAGCTGTAATTTCTTCAGACATTATATTTATTTGCGTAGGTACACCCACCTCTAAAAATAATAAGTCGGCTGATCTTCAGTTTGTATTTAAGGTAGCTAAGGAAATAGCTTCACATATTAATAAATTTAAAATAATCGTAACTAAATCAACTGTGCCAGTTTCTACTGGAGATAAAATCGAAAAAATAATTTTAAAAAGAAAAAAGAGATCTCTCTTTGAAGTTGCTTCGAATCCTGAGTTTTTACGTGAGGGTGAAGCTATAAGAGATTTTAGATTTCCTGATAGAATCATTGTTGGATCTGATAACAAAAAAGTATTACGTAAATTGGAGAGTTTGTACGAGCCACTAATAAAAAAAGGTGCAAATTTCTTTTCAACCAATAGAAGAGGAGCTGAATTAATAAAGTATGCATCCAACGCATTTCTTGCTACTAAAATTTCTTTTATTAATGAAATAGCAAATTTATGTGAGAAAACAGGAGTAAATGTTGAAGATGTTTCTTTAGGCATGGGCCTTGATAAAAGAATTGGAGGGCGTTTTTTACGTGCTGGTCCTGCTTATGGTGGATCATGTTTTCCAAAAGATACTAAGGCAATTACTGTTACTGGAGATTTGTATAAAACCAATTTATCAATTATTAAATCAGTAATTAAATCTAATTCTGATAGAAAAAAACTTTTAGTAAATAGAATTAAGAGTATTTTATCCAACAAAATTAAAAATAAAAAAATTACTTTTTTAGGTGTAACTTTCAAGCCTAATACAGATGACATGAGAGAATCCTCAAGCTTGTTATTAATTCCATATTTAAATAATAATCGTGCTAAAGTTTATTATTACGACCCTTCAGGTTTTAAAAAAGAGTTTTCTAGATATAAGAGTGTATATTTTTGTGACAATCTTTCTAAGGCATGCAACAATTCAGATCTAATTATTATTCATACAGAATGGGATGAATTTAAGACTTTAGATTTTAAAAAAATATCAAAAAATTCTAAAATAAAAATTTTCGATATGAGAAATCTTTATTCTCACAAGAAGATGAAAAAAAATGGTTATTCATATTATTCAATTGGTAGATAATCTAAATTTCAAATATAGCATCAATTTCTACAGCCACACCTAATGGAAGCGAATTAGTACTAACAGCAGCTCTTGCGTGTTTTCCATTATCACCAAAAACTGAAGATAATAATTCAGACGCTGGATTTATAACTTTTGGTTGATCAATAAACTCATCTGTCGAATTAACAAAACCAGTAATTTTAACACACGATTTTACTTTATTTAAATCACCTGAGACAGCTTTTTTTAGTTGGGCTAGTATATTTATTGCACATAACCTTGCAGCTTTCTGACCATCTTCAATTGACAAGTCTTTTCCTATTTTACCTTTTATTAATTTGCCATCACTAGTAAGAGGTAGCTGACCTGAGATAAAAATTAACTTTTCACTCTTTTTAAATGCTACATAAGCACCAACAGGACTAGGTGCGTCTGGAATTTGTAAATTTAGTTTTTTTATATTGTTTTCAATTGTCATTTTTTTTTTTATTTCTTTTACACTTTAATTTTTTAGCAAGACCAGACATTGTTTTCGTAGAATACTCATCGCAAGGAATACTAGGATCTAATTCAGCAGATTGTTTTTTTTTCCATTTTAGAGATTTAAATATATTTTTCTCAAGTGGTTTCAAGCCTTTTTTACATCTTAAATAATCATTCAGACCAGCAAATGTTTTTGTAGAATATTGTGAACAATCTTTTGTTTCAGCAAAAGAAATATTACTAAAAATAAAAGTTAAAGAAAATAGAATTATTGTAAAGGTAAGTTTATTCATTTTTTATTTTTTTTTTTCTTATTTTTATCATATTCTCTTCTTTTCTCAATGAGAATTAAAGCATCATCCATCGTCAATTCAGTAGGATCTTTTTCTTCAGGTATAGTAGCGTTTAAGGATTTATATTTAATATAAGGTCCATATTGACCTTTCATTATTCTTACAGGCTTTTTATCCTCTGGGTGCTCTCCAAGATCTTTTATTATTGATGATGACATTCTTCCAGGTTTTGCTTCAGCTATAAGTGTAATTGCTCTATTTAAACCGATTGAAAAAATTTCATCAACATTTTCAATTCTTGCTGATTTATTTTCACATTTTAAATATGGACCAAATCTTCCAGTATTTAAAAATATTTCTTTTTGATTTTCAGGATTAATGCCTAGGCTTTTAGGTAATGAACAGAGAAATTTTGCTTTAGATAAATCTACTGTTTCAATATCTATACCTTTTGGAATTGAAACATTTTTTACATTATTATTTTCTGTATTACTCTTTTTTCTACCTTTTTTTTTCTTTTTAATAGGTACTTCTACACTTTCAGGTTTTATTTCATATTGGAGATAAGGGCCAAATCTTCCATTTTTCAGATACATATCATTGCCATTTTCATGTTTACCAATCAATTTTGGTTCTGCTAGTTGTGATTGTTGTGCTGCCTTCACTTTAGATAAAGGCCGCGTAAATTTGCACTCGGGATAATTTGAACACCCAATAAAGGCACCTCCACGAAAACTATTTTTTAGACTTAAAGAGCCATCAGGGCAAAGCTTACACTTTCTATTAATTGAACCATCTTTATTTCTTTCAAAAATTAAAGTGCCCAAACTATCATTGAGCATGTCTAAAACCTCTCTTGTCCTTTTTTCCTTAACTTCTGATACATTCTTATTAAAATCTTTCCAAAATAGTTCTAGTACTTTAATCCAACCTTCTTTTCCAGTTGTTATTTCATCTAACTGATTTTCTAATCCAGCTGTAAAATTATAATCTACATATTTAGAAAATAATTTTTCTAAAAAGGCAGTAATTAACTTTCCTCTATCAGTAGGATGAAATCTCTTGTTCATGATTTCGACATATCCTCTTGTAGATATTACTGAAATAATACTTGCATAAGTTGATGGTCTACCTATTCCTAATTCTTCTAACTTTTTTACTAAGCTTGCTTCGGAATACCGGGGTGGGGGCTGAGTATAATGTTGTTCGTCATTAAAAGATTCAATAATTACTGGACCTTTTGATACTTGGGGAAGAATATTTTCATCTTCCTCTTTTTTTTGTTCTTTATAAACTTTTAAAAAACCATCAAACTTAATTACAGAACCGCTTGTTTTGCAAATAGTCTCGTTATCGTTTGATGTAATAGTTATTGTGTTTCTACTAAACTTAGCCGATTGCATTTGGGAAGATAAAGCTCTAGACCAGATCAAATCATAGAGTTTATGTTGATCTGAGCTTAGATATTTTTTTACTTTTTCTGGAGATCTTGCTATATCTGTTGGTCTTATCGCCTCGTGAGCCTCTTGAGCATTTTTTGCTTTTTTTCCAGAATAGCTAAGCGGATCAATTGGTAGATAAATTTTACCAAACTCATTATTAATATAATCTCTAAAAAGGTTAACAGCATCTTTGGAGATATTGGTACCATCAGTTCTCATATACGTAATTAAACCAATAGTTTCTCCTTCAATTTCTATTCCTTGATATAATTTTTGAGCTATTTGCATAGTGCGTGATGCACCAAATCCTAAACGACCCGAAGAAACTTGTTGCATAGTAGATGTAGTAAAGGGCCCAGAAGGATTTCTATTAATTTCTTTTGTAGATATATCAGTTATACTAAATTTTTTTTCTTTAATTAAATCAACAGCTTTATTGATTTCATCTTTATTTTTAAAAGAAAATTTCTCGACTTTTTTATTATTTAAAGCGACAATATTAGTACTTAAAAGCTGTCTATTACTATCTTTAAAATTTATTTTTAAACTCCAATACTCTAAAGGGTTAAATAATTCAATTTCATGTTCTCTTTCAGTAATTAATTTTAAAGCTACCGACTGGACTCTTCCCGCAGATTTTGAACCAGGTAATTTAGTCCACAAAATTGGAGATATATTAAATCCTACTAAATAATCTAAGGCCCTACGTGCCATGTATGCGTCAACTAAATGTGGTTCAATTTGTCGTGGGTTATCAATGCCATGAGTAACAGCTTTCTTTGTAATTTCGTTAAACACTACCCGCTCAACATGTTTATCTTTAAGAAGTTTTTTTTCATTTAAAAACTCTTTAACATGCCAAGCTATAGCTTCACCTTCTCTATCTGGGTCGGTAGCTAAAATAATTTTAGTTGAATCTTTTGCAGCTTCTGTAATATCTTTTAAATATTTTTTTGAAAAACTATCGACTTCCCAAAGCATTTTAAAATTATTTTCAGGATCAACAGATCCATTTTTTGAAGGTAAATCTCTAATATGTCCATAACTTGCTAAAACAATGTAGTCTTTACCTAGATACTTATTAATAGTTTTAGCTTTTGCCGGACTTTCAACAATAACAAGATTCATTTGTTTCCTTTTAGAAACTTAGTGTCAAATATAATTTGTTTTGTCAAATTGAAGATAAAATTTCCTTGAAAAAGGGCGTTTAATCTAGATTTTTATTTTCTTTTCTATTTTGTTTTTTAAATTATATATATTTTTTTTATGTGTAAAAACAATCAAAATAAAAAAAATAAAAAGAATTAAACTAATATCATTTGAAAATTCAACATTTTTATTTATTGATTCTATGATATTTTTTTTTAAAACAAAAACAATTAAAACAGTTAAAGACGCAAACATTGATGAAACAGATGAATATTTAAATATCAATGTAACAACTATCCAAGTAAATATAAATAAAATTGCTAGAGATAAATTTAGAGCAAATAGAACACCCAAATATGTTGCTACACCCTTTCCACCTTTAAAATTCATCCAAACAGGAAATATATGACCCAGAAAAACAATAATCGAAGATATTTCTGCGTATGCAGGATAATAATGTTGAGTCAAAGCAACAGCTCCATATCCTTTTATTACATCAAAAAATAAAGTAGCTAACGCTAAATATTTATTTCCAGTTCTAAGAACATTTGTAGCTCCAATATTTCCAGATCCTACTTTTCTTATATCTGTGTTGGTAAATAATTTTGTTAAAATGAGACCGAAGGGTACAGATCCACATATGTATGAAAAAAAAATAACTAATAAATATTCCATTATTAATTAGTTCTTTCAAAAGATTTTTCACCTTTAACAAAAGTTTTAAGTATTTGTCCCTGAAGTTTTCTATTTTCAATTGGTGTATTTTTAGATTTAGATTTTAATTCATTCTTTTTTACCACCCAAGGTTTATTAATATCTAAAACACAAATATCCGCATCATTACCTTTGTCTAGATTTCCTTTATTTATACCTAATATTTTTGCTGGGTTTGATGTTAGTGTAGCAATTAATTTATCAAGTTTAACAGATTTATTATGAAAAAGTTCTAAAGCCAGAGGGAGTAAAGTTTCAACACCAATAGCTCCTGTTGTAGCTTGTGCAAATGTTAATCTTTTTGACTCTTCATCTTCTGGTTTATGATCTGATACGATAACATCTATGTAATTATCATTTATTGCCTCTATTAGAGATGTTCTGTCTTTTTCAGTTCTTAACGGAGGTGAAAGTTTTAGAAAAGTTTTAAAATCACCTATATCATTCTCATTTAAAGATAAATTATTAATTGAAACACCAGTGCTAAAAATTTTACCTTCATTTTTAGCTTTTTTAATAACTTTTAGGGTTTGTTCTGATGAAACTTGAGATATATGATATCTACAAAAATATTCTTCTAAAAAAGCGAGATCACGTTCAACAATAATTTTTTCAGCTAAGCTTGGTATTCCTTGGAGACCAAGCCTTGTAGATATTTCACCTTCATTTATCAAACCTCCTTTTGATAAGGAATTGTCTTCTACGTGTTGCATAATTAGAGAGTCTGATTGACTTGCAAAATTCATTATTCTTGACATTAAACGTGGATCTTGGACACTTTTGTTACCATCGGTAAACGCCGCTATTCCTTTTCGTTTAAGCAATCCAAATTCTGTCATTTGATTGCCATCAGCATTTTTTGTTAAACTTGCAGCTGGAAATATATTTATTCTAGATTTATCGCGTCCTCTACGTTTTAAAAAATCTACCATAGACACGTTGTCTATTACAGGGGATGTATTTGGCATTGAAACTACTGAAGTAACTCCACCAGCAAGTGCAGCATCACTTAAGGTTCTAAAATTTTCTTTATATTCGTATCCGGGCTCACCTACAAAAATTCTCATATCAACTAAACCTGGAATTAAAATATTTTTTTTTAAATCAATTATTTCAGCATTCGTTGGAAGATTTCCATTTGATACATCTTTACCTGAAGCTTCTATTAAACCTTTTTCATCAATGATTAAACCCCCAATTTCATCAATTTTGTTTTTCGGATCTATAATTCTTCCGTTAATTAAGTATTTTTTATTCATATTGTTATATACTTTGACAATAAATTTTTAAGCAAGCCATTCTAACAGCCACTCCTAATTCAACTTGTTCTCTAATTGCACTTCGATTTATATCATCAGCTAGATTAGTATCAATTTCGACACCTCTATTCATTGGACCTGGATGCATGATCAATGCATCCTTTTTTGCCATTTTTAATTTATCTGGAGTTAAACCAAAATATTCATAATATTCCCTAGCAGATGGTAAAAAAGATCCTTGCATTCTCTCATTTTGCAACCTTAACATCATTACTATATCGCAATTATCTAATCCTTTTTTCATGTCTGTAAAAACTTTTACTCCAAGTTTTTCTATTGAATGAGGCAAAAGAGTTTTAGGAGCTACTATATTAATTTCAGCCCCCATCATATTCATTAAGTAAATATTTGATCTAGCAACACGTGAATGTAATATATCTCCACATATCGCTATTTTTAATCCTTGAACCGTTCCTTTTCTATTTATTATTGTGAGTGCATCTAATAATGCTTGAGTTGGATGTTCACGCCTACCATCACCAGCATTAATCACTGCACAATTTACCTTTTGAGATAACAAATTAGGAGCTCCAGAATCTTGATGTCTAATAACAATAATATCTGGATGCATAGCATTAAGTGTCATGGCAGTATCAATTAAAGTTTCACCTTTTTTAATAGCAGAATTTACTATATTCATTGACATTACGTCAGCGCCTAATCTTTTTCCTGCTAATTCAAATGAACTTTGAGTTCTAGTTGATGGTTCAAAAAATAAATTAATTTGTGTTTTTCCTCTCAACAAATCTATTTTTTTTGAGGAGCTTTTATTTAGTTTTATAAAAGTTTTTGCTTCATCTAATATTTTCGATACTTCAGGAAAAGAGAGATCTTGTATACCTAACAGGTGATTGGGATTTTTTTTAACAGCTTTAAATTTTTTAATAATAGCCACTAAAACAAACTCTATAGGCCTTTATAGGTATTTATGCAAGCCTTAATTACTAAAAAAATCTATAGCACCCTGCAAAATAAAAGCTGCTGCATTTTTGTCCAAATTTTTAACTTTTTTACTAATATTAGTGCTTAATTCACTCGTAATATTAAAAGCTGCTTGGCTTGAAAGCCTCTCGTCCCACATAGTGATAGGTATTGTAATATTTTTTGACAGATTTCTAGAAAAATCAGAGGCTGACTGGGAAGATCTTCCAATAGATCCATCCATATTAATAGGGTTTCCTACAACTATACCTTTAATGCTATATTCACCTATTATTTGGTTTAATTCCTTCACAATATTTTCAAATTTATTTCGTTTAATTGTTTTTAGAGGCGTAGCTACAGTTTGATTCTCGTCACAAATCGCAATTCCTATATTTTTACCGCCTGGATCAATGGCAATTAATCGAGAATTAGATCCAATAATAGTTTTAAATTCATTAATACTGAGTATATTGTGTGTTTTCATATTAAATGTTAATTTCAAACTTATTTACCAATATTCACAAATGTCAATAGATAAAGATAAAATTAAACATATCAGCAAGTTGGCTAGAATTTTAGTTGACGAAAAGAAGATTAATGGTCTTACAAAAGATCTTTCTTCTATATTTAAGTTCATTGAGCAATTAAATGAATTAAATACTGATAAAGTTGAACCTCTTTCATCGATTTTAAACAAACCATTAAGATCAAGAAAAGATGAAATAAATGATGGAAAAATTAGAGATCAAATTTTAAAAAATTCTCCACAAAAAAATGACAAGTTCTTTGTTGTGCCAAAGGTAATAGAATAATGTCTGATATATCAAAAAAAAGTTTAACTGAGATTGTAAAATTAATTAAAAAAAAAGAAATAAAATCAGAAGAACTTACAAAATCTTATATAAAAAATATCAATAGTGACAAAAAATTAAATTCTTTTATCACCACATGTTCAGAAGAAGCCTTAAGAAAAGCAAAAGATTTTGACAAGAAACCTATTTTTGATACTCTTTTACCTGGAATACCAATTGCTGTTAAAGATCTTTTTTGTACAAGAGACGTAAGAACAACAGCAGGTAGCAAGATGCTAGAAAATTTTGTTCCCAATTACGAGTCAACAATAACGAATAATCTATGGAACGAAGGAGCTTTCTTGTTAGGAAAATTAAATTGTGATGAATATGCAATGGGGTCATCTAATGAAACAAGTTATTTTGGAAATGTAATGAATCCAATAGCAGAAAATACTGTACCTGGTGGCTCTTCAGGAGGGTCAGCAAGTGCTTTAGCAGCTGGTTTAACACCTACAACAATTGGTACTGATACAGGTGGATCTATAAGACAACCTGCTTCATTTACAGGAACTGTAGGACTTAAACCTACATACGGATTATGTTCAAGATGGGGAATCGTTGCTTTTGCATCATCACTTGATCAAGCTGGTCCTATGACAAAAACAGTTTCTGATTGTGCATTAATGCTACAAGCAATGGTAAGTTTTGATAAAAAAGATTCTACATCAATTAATAAAAAAAAAGAAAATTATTCTACGAGTTTAACAAACAATATTAAAGGTTTAAAAATTGGTATACCTAAGGAATATAGAGTTGATGGAATGTCCAAAGAAATAGACAAGCTTTGGGAGAATGGAAAAAAAATTCTAAAGGATTCTGGGGCTGAGATTATTGATATTAGCTTACCAAATACAAAATATGCACTACCAACTTATTATATAGTTGCACCTGCAGAAGCTTCATCAAATTTAGCAAGGTATGATGGAGTAAAATATGGTTTTAGATCAAACAAAGGTAATGACTTAATTGAAATGTATGAAAATACTAGATCAGAAGGTTTTGGCGACGAAGTAAAAAGGAGAATTTTAATTGGAACATACGTTTTATCATCTGGTTATTATGATGCATATTATATAAAGGCCCAAAAAGTTAGACAAATGATCAAAAATGATTTTGATCAAGCATTTAAAAACGTTGATGCTATTCTTACTCCATCAACACCAAGTTCCGCATTTAAAATTGGTGAAAAAAAAAATGATCCAATATCAATGTACTTAAACGACATCTTTACCGTTCCAATTAATTTAGCTGGCATTCCTGCAATTTCAATACCTGCTGGATCTGATATCAATAATTATCCGCTTGGAATGCAATTAATATGTAAACCTTTGGATGAACAAAAACTTTTAAATATTGCTTATGCTGCTGAGAAAAAAATTAATTTTAAACAATCTCTTAATAGATGGTGGGAAAAATAATGTCTAAAGCGACAGCTAAGTACATTATTAATGGCGAAAAAGGAAAATGGGAAGTCGTTATAGGTCTCGAAGTCCATGCTCAAGTAACATCTAATTCAAAACTTTTTTCAGGATCCTCTACAAAATTTGGAGCTGATCCTAATACTCAGGTAAGTCTTGTAGATTCTGCATTTCCAGGGATGTTACCAGTAATAAATGAATTTTGTATTGAACAAGCAATCAAAACTGGATTAGGTCTGAATGCTAAAATCAATCATTATTCTGTATTTGATCGAAAAAATTATTTTTATGCTGACCTTCCTCAAGGATATCAAATTTCACAGTATAAAAATCCTATAGTAGGTGAGGGGGAAATTACGTTAGATTTACCTGATGGAACTAAAAAAATTGGAATCGAAAGGCTTCATTTAGAACAAGATGCAGGTAAGAGCATACACGATTTGGATCCAAGTAATACGTTTGTTGATTTAAATAGATCTGGAGTAGCTCTCATGGAAATTGTAAGCAAACCAGATTTGAGATCACTAGAAGAGGTTAATGCTTATGTAAAAAAACTAAGATCAATTATGCGATACCTTGGAACATGTGATGGAAATATGCAAGAAGGTTCTCTTAGAGCTGATGTTAACGTTTCTGTAAGAAAAGAAGGAGATGTAGATTTAGGAACTAGATGTGAGATAAAAAATGTTAATTCAATTAAGTTTATGCAGATGGCAATTACTTACGAGGCTAAGAGACAAGTAGAGGCGTTGGAGTCTGGAAAGAAAATTGACCAAGAAACTAGGCTATTTGATATAAAAAGGAACGAAACCAGATCAATGAGATCTAAAGAAGATGCTCATGACTATAGATATTTTCCAGATCCAGATTTGCTACCTTTACATCTAGATAAAAAATTAATAGAAAAAATAAAAAAAAATCTACCTGAGCTACCTGATCAAAAGAAAGAAAGATTTATTAAACAGTATTCATTAACTTCTTATGAAGCTAACATTCTAGTATCTGAAAAAGAAATATCAGTTTATTTCGAAGAAGTTGCAAAAAAATCAGATAAGAAATTAGCAAAAAACTGGATCATTGGTGAGCTCTTTGCATCTTTGAATGAAAAAAATATATCAATTTCAGATTCACTTGTTACTTCTAAAAAAATGTGTCAACTAATAGACTCTATCAGCTCAGGTGTTATTTCAGGAAGAACAGCTAAAGATGTTTTTGAAATTATGAAAGAAACTGGAGAGGATCCTAAAAAAATAATAGAAACTAAAGGACTGCAACAGAAAAGTGACCCTAAAGAGTTAGAAAAAATAATAGACAAAATTATTTTTGAAAATAAAGATAAAGTTGATCAATATAAATCTGGTAAGGATAAATTGTTCGGTTTTTTTGTTGGTCAGGTAATGAAATTATCAGGTGGAAAAGCAAACCCACAGCTAGTAAATGAGATTCTTAAGCAAAAATTAAAATAAAATGGGAAAAGATTTTACAATAAATGATAAAATTAAAAATTATGTAGCAAATTTAAGCAAAGAATTACATCCAGTCCAAAAAGAGATAATTGAGTATAACAAAACTCTAGGTGAAATTAAGAAGATGCAAATTGCAGTTTCACAATGTCATTTTTTAGAATTAATAATCAAAATATCAAAAGCTAAAAAAATTCTTGAAATAGGAACCTTTACAGGTTTAAGCACTTTATCAATGGCTTTAGGACTTCCTGAAGATGGATTTCTTATAGCTTTAGACAAGAATAAAGAGACTGGTAAAAAAGCTTTAAATTTTTTTAAAAAAGCCAATCAAGATAGAAAAATTAAAACAATTATTAAACCAGCTTTGGATAGTTTAACCGAAATTAAAAAAGAGAATTTATCTTTCGATATAATTTTTATTGATGCTGATAAAGGAAATTATAAAAAATATTATGATGAAGTAATTAATTTAACAAAAAAAGATGGGCTGATTATTATAGATAATGTTTTATGGCACGGAGATGTAGCGGATGAAGATAATAATGACAGTCTTACTAACACTATTCGAGATTTTAATAATTACGTAAAAAATGATAAAAAAACAGAGCAAGTAATTATTCCAATAGGTGATGGCTTAACTGTATGTAGAAAATTATAATGTTTACTGTATTAGGATTTTATAAGTTTAAAAAACTAAACTTATTAAAAAAAAAGAGATCTGTTCTTCAAAAAATTTTTACAAAACTAGATGTAAGAGGAACGTTAATATTATCTAATGAAGGTTTAAATGGTACTATTTCTGGTAAGCTAAAAGATATCTACTTTGTCAAAGAAAAAATTAAAGTTTTATTTAAAATAAAAACTTTTGATAGTGAAAACTTATCAACCTGTAAATTTAAACCTTTTTATAGACATAAAATAAAAATAAAAAAAGAGGTAGTTCCAATGGGCTTAAATATATTTAATAAAAAAAAGAAAAATAATTACTTAGAACCATCCAAATGGAATAAGCTTTTAAAAAATAAAAATACTTTTGTTCTTGATGTTAGGAAACCTTTTGAACATTATGTCGGAACTTTTAAAAATGCTAATAATCCTAAGGTTGATAATTTTCGAGAATTTCCTAAATATTTAAATAAGTTGAATAAAAATGAACCAGTTGCGATGTTTTGTACGGGAGGTATTCGCTGTGAAAAAGCATCAGTTTTCCTAAATCGAAAAGGTTTTAAGAATGTTTTTCAACTAAAAGGTGGAATTTTAAATTATTTAAAGAAAGTGAAAAAAAAAGAAAGCATGTGGAAAGGAGAATGTTTTGTTTTCGATAATAGAGTGTCTGTGAAGCATGATCTCGCTGTAGGCACTTACTCAATTTGTAGTGGATGTAGAAATCCTGTTTCTCCAAAAGATAAAAAGTCAAATAAATATGAAGAAGGAGTTTCTTGCCCTAGATGTCACACTAAACTGAGCAATGCACAAAAAGAAAGATTTAGAATGCGACAAAATCAAATAAGTCTTGCTAAAAAAGCTGGAAAAAAGCATATATTTCAAAAAGAATTTTAAAAAATATTTATATTATGACATCAACTTTAAACTTAACTAAAGATTCAATACCTAATTTAATCAAGCGTATAGCCATACCCGCAAGTATTGGAACTTTTTTTCAAACAATGTTTAATATTGTTGATGTTTATTTTGCTGGAAAAATATCACCTGAAGCTTTATCTGCATTAGCAAAATCATTCCCAATATACTTTATTATTATTGCTGCTTGCGTTGGTGTAACCGTAGGTGGAACATCTTTAATAGCTAATAGCATCGGGGAAAATAATAAAGATAAAATATTAGGATTTTTTGCGCAAACAATAATATACGGAATAGTAGTATCAATAATAATAACTTTGATTGGTCTTAATTTCGCTCCAAATCTTTTTGCATTAATGGGCTCTGAAGATACGGTACTTTTGTTAAGTCTTGAATATACGAACGTAGTATTTAGCGGTTCAATAGCATTTATAATTTTTGTAGCTTTGAACTCATTATTGCAAGCAGATGGTGATACAGTAACATACAAGAATATATTAATTTTAAATTTTTTCTTAAATATTTTTTTAAATCCGTTATTTATATTTGGATATGGATTTATTCCTCCTTTAGGTGTTGCTGGCATTGGATATGCTACTATTCTTGTAAATATTTTAGGTGTGTTTCTTATTTTACTTAAAGTTTTAAAATCTAAAAGAATTGTAGGATTATCAATTAAATACTTTGTACCAAATACAAACCTTCTAAAGAAATTATTCTTTCAATCTGCCCCAATATCAGCAGCACTATTATTAATTTCAGTTGGAAATTTTATTATACTTACTTATATAGGTGTATTTGGTGAATACGCTGTAGCTGGCTTTGGTTCTGCCACACGTTTTGAGCAAATTCTCCTCTTACCTGTTTTAGGTCTTAATACTGCTATCATTTCAATTATTGGGCAAAATTTTGGTGCTAAAAATTTCTTAAGAGTACAAGAATCATATTTTACTGCCATTAAATATGGTTTTATTTTGATGATTTTATCAGGCTTAATTATATTTCTATCAGCCGATAAAATAGTTGGTATATTTTCTAACAATCCAGTTGTTATAGATTATGGAACAAATTATTTAAAAATATCAGCTTTGATATTTCCAGCTTATCCGATTTTTTTTATAAGTAATGGATTTTTTATGGCTATTAAAAAATCTAAGAACTCAATGTATCTAAATGTAATTCGTAATGTAATTTTACCTATTCCCACAATACTAGCAGCTAATGCAATAGATGGAAGTTTTGAAACCTTTTTTTGGTGTTATTGCATTGCTAATTGGATTTATGTGCTTTGTCTTTTTGCTTATGTAAGAAGCTATATAAAAAAGAAGATACTTTAATTTAAACTGGCCGAGTCCTTTATCCAATCCCACAAATGTTCAGAAAAAGATCTTCTTACTAATAAATCCATATTTTCATTATTTCTTTTAACAATTGTAATATCGATGTTATTTAACAATGTTTGTGTTGAGCTATTGTCTAGCAAAGTATCAAAGTTAAAAGGAGATGATTTGGATAAGATTTCATTAATATTGGATCCTTTTAATGATAATATTGTGAATTGATCAGTTACATTCGTTACAGCACCTAAATCTTTTTTTGATACATTTTCATATAAAATATTTTCTAATTCAAAACTATTAGCATTTTCTTCGACTGTATTATTTGAAATTACTAACCATTCATTTGGACCGGTACAAATAATTGATATTTCTTCTTTAATTGTTATTTTACCAACTTCAAGAGGGAGTATTATTCCAAGTATTTTTCCAACTTTACTACTGAAATCTTTATTGTTGCCATTTCCTCTTAAATTAATCTTAGGAACGGATTTTTTTTCACACATTGAAAAATTATTAAAATTTTTTACTTCATTTATAGGTGAGGTTTTTTCAAGCATTTAGTCTTTTTCCTTCTTTATCTATAAAAACAGAATCTGAAACAGTTACTTTAATTATTTTATTTTTCATTGGAACATATAATTTTTTCCCATTTAAATTTTTACCATTTTTTACAACAGCTAAAGCTATAGATTTTTTTAAATTAGGACTATAATAACTTGATGTTACATGACCAAGCATATCCATAGGCGGTTTTTTTTTAACTTCTGCTACAATTTGAGCTCCTTCTTCTAATACTTCATTAGGGTCTTCTGTTAAAAGTCCAACCATTTGTTTTCTACCTTCTTTCATTGTGTCTGATCTATATAGCGATCTTTTTCCTATAAAATCATATTTCTTTTTACTTACGATCCAATCCATTTGTAAATCAATTGGTGTAACAGTTCCGTCTGTTTCTTGACCAACTATTACAAAACCTTTTTCTGCTCTTAACAAATGCATAGATTCAGTTCCGTATGGAGTTATTTTAAATTCTTTTCCTGCTTCCATGCATTTTTCCCAAACAGCTTTTCCATAGTTAGCTTGAATATTAATTTCGTAACTTAATTCTCCAGTAAAGCTTATTCTCATTACTCGACATTTTATATTATCAATTACACCTTCTTTAAAACTCATATGCGGGAAATTTTGATCATCAAAATTTATATTTTTAACAACTTTTTCTAATATTTTTTTACTATGTGGACCACATAAACTAACTGTTGCAAAATGATCTGTAACTGAAGTTAAAAAAACTTTTAACTCAGGCCATTCAGTTTGTAAGTAATCTTCTAGTTTACCCATGACTGTTGCAGCGCCACCCGTAGTTGTTGTCATTATATAGTGATTCTCACCTAGTCTTGTCGTAACTCCATCGTCGTAAACCATCCCATCTTCATTAAGCATAAGACCATATCTACATTTACCAATACCAAGTTTACTCCATGCGTTTGTATATACTCGGTTAAGAAATTCGCTTGCATCACTTCCTTGAATGTCTATTTTTCCTAAAGTTGAGGCATCTAAAATTCCTACATTTTCTCTTGCAGCTTTAGACTCTCTTTGTACCGCATCATGCATACTTTCATTATTAATAGGATAGTACCAAGCTCTTTTCCATTGGCCTACATTTTCAAACTTAGCATTGTTTTTCTCATGCCAAGAATGAATAGGAGTTCTTCTTGTAATATCAAAAAATTTTTTAACATTTCTCCCAACTAAAGCTCCAAAGGTTAGCGGTGTGTAAGGAGGACGAAATGTAGTGGTTCCTAGTTCACCCATTTTAGTTTTAGTATGTTCAGATATAATTCCTAAAGCATGCATATTTGCTATTTTTCCTTGGTCAGTAGCCATGCCCGTTGTTGTATATCTTTTAACATGTTCAATAGATTTAAATCCTTCTCTTAAAGCTAATTTAATATCATTTGCAGTAGAGTCGTTTTGAAAATCAACAAATGACTTAGTTTTACCAGGAACTTTATTTGATGGAATCAACCAAATATTTTCAAAGCCACCTGATTTCATATCAGATACTAGAGTATCGTTTTCAATATTTGTTTTTAAAAATTCATTTACTTTTGTATATGCATCATCAATAATTTTTTTAATATTAAATATACCAGTACAAGAACCGATTGAAATTTGTTCTAATGAATTTTTTCCAGGGTAAAAATATGATTTATTCTCATTATATAATAATTTGCCACCTGATTGCGTGAATAGATGTACCGCAGGCGTATATCCGCCAGAAATGCACAGTAAATCACAATCAATTTTAATTTCATTCCCAACTACCGAATTATTATTGTTAGAAAGTTTCATAACTATAACTTTATTAATTTTTTTTCTACCTTTTGTAGTAACTACAGCATGTTTCCATAATATTTTTAAACCAAGATCATTACATTTCTTAACCAGATCTCCGTCTGAATTTTCCCTTATATCTATAATAGCTTTAATTTTAATTCCTTTATTATGAAGACTTATTGCTGTCTCGTACGCATCATCGTTATTAGCAAAAACAACAACATTATTTCCACATTTGACACTGTAACGATTTAGATATTTTCTAACTGCAGATGATAACATTATCCCTGGTCTATCGTTACAATCAAATACCATCGTTCTTTCAATTGATCCTGTTGCTAAAATCACTTTTTTAGCTCTAACTTTCCATAATCGCTGGCGTATTTTATTTTTCTTTTCTTCCTCATTAAGATGGTCTGTTAAATTTTGGACCATAATTAAATAATTATAGTTATGGTATGCAGCAACACTAGTCCTATTCAAAATTTTAATATTTTTATTTTTAGATAAATCTGAGAAAGTTTTATTGACCCAATCTTTTGGAGTTCCGTCATTAATTTTAGTAAGTTCACTATCAGATCCAACTAAAGATCCACCATGATCTGCTTTTTCATCAACTAGAAGAACTTTTTTCCCTGATTTTACTGCTATAGATGCAGCTGTTAATCCAGCAGGACCACTTCCGACGATCAAAATATCACAATGATAATATCTATGATCGTATAAATCAGGATCTCTTACGGTAGCAGACACACCTAATCCTGCAGATTTTCTAATAAAGTATTCATATGTTTTCCAAAGTTTTGCAGGCCACATAAAGGTTTTATAATAAAAACCAGCTGGTAAAAGAGGTGAGATAAAATTATTTATCTCACCTACATCAAAATTTACGCTCGGCCAACAGTTTTGACTTTTAGATTCAAAACCCTCAAAAATTTCAATTTCTGTTGCTCTAATATTTGGTTCTGTTCTTGCTTTATCTTTAATAATTTGAACTATAGCGTTAGGTTCTTCAGATCCTGAACCCAGAAAACCTCTTGGTCTATGATATTTAAAACTTCTACCAACTAAATGAACACCATTTGCTAGTAAAGCAGAAGCTAACGTATCTCCTTTATAACCAAAAAAAGTTTTTCCATTAAATTTAAAAGAAACTCTTTCAGTTCTATTGATTTCACCACCAGACGACAATCTAAATTTGTTTGACATTATTTTGGAGGATTTTCTCCCATTTTATAAACTGAATGAATTTTATCATTTGTGGTATCTCTTGCTACATTAAACCATTGTCTACATCCATGTGCATGATTCCATCTTTCGTATTGTAATCCTTTTACATTTTTTCTCATAAACAGATACTCAGCCCATTGATCATCACTTAATTCTGTTGGTTGTTTGGGTCTAACGATATGTGCTTCTCCACCATAACTAAATTCACTATGATCTCTTTCACCACAATATGGACAGTTAATTATAAACATATTAATGGGCTACAGCCGCTGCTCCATGTTCGTCAACCAAATCTCCGCTTATAAATCTGTTAATATTGAAAGCAGCATTTAGTTTATGTGGTTCATCTTTTGCAATTGTGTGAGCAAATAAATTACCAGATCCAGGTGTTGCTTTAAATCCGCCAGTTCCCCATCCGCAGTTAAAATAAAGACCTTTTATAGAAGTTTTACTAATTATAGGACTTGCATCTGGACATATGTCAACTATACCTCCCCATTGTCTTAGCATTCTAAGTCTACTAAATATTGGATATAACTCTAAAATTGCTTTTAGGGTTCCTTCTATTACTTCGTGAGTTCCTTTTTGAGTATAAGAAATATACGCATCAGTTCCTGCGCCAATTACTAATTCACCTTTATCTGATTGACTTACGTATGCATGAACTGCATTAGACATTACAACAGTATCTATTATTGGTTTAATAGGTTCTGAAACTAAAGCTTGCAACGGTTTACTTTCTAAAGGTAATCTTATGCCAGCCATATTAGCTAAAACACTTGAGTGTCCTGCAGCTACTACACCAATTTTTGATGTTTGTATGAAACCTTTTGTGGTTTCTAAACCTATGACTTTATCACCATTCCTCTTAATTCCTTTAACTTCACAATTTTGTATTATATCTACACCCATAGCATCAGCACCTCTTGCGTAACCCCATGCAACAGCATCATGTCTAGCTGTTCCAGCTCTCCTTTGTAAGGTGCTACCTAAAACTGGATACCTAATATCTGGAGAACAATTAATAATTGGACAGAATTTTTTTACCTCTTCAGTACTTAACCAATCACAATCAATACCATTTAATCTATTTGCATGAGTACGTCTTTTTAACTCTCTAACATCATGTAGATTATGAGCAAGATTCATAACACCTCTTTGACTAAACATTACGTTATAATTTAATTCCTGAGACAAACCTTCCCAAAGTTTTAATGCATGGTCGTACAAACCAGCACTTGCATCCCATAAATAATTAGATCTTATAATAGTTGTATTTCGCCCGGTGTTTCCTCCACCTATCCATCCTTTTTCAACAACAGCAATATTTTTAAGATTATGTTCTTTAGCAAGATAATAAGCTGTAGCAAGACCATGACCTCCGCCACCAACTATAATAGCATCATAGGATTTTTTGGGTTCAGGGTCTCTCCAAGCTCTTTGCCAATTTTCATGATAGGTAAAAGAGTTTTTTATTAAGGAAAATATTGAATATTTATTTTTCATATAAATAAATTAATTTACTATTTATAAAATTTAAAGAGTAAATTATATCAGTTTAACCTACTTATCTTTAGCTAAATCTCTTAAATAAATTGCCACAGCGATCCAAATAATAATAAAACTTATCAATTTATTTAAATCTAGCTCTTCACCAAAGTAATAAAAACCTAGTAAAAACTGCCCTGTAGGTGCTAAAAAGAAAATCATTGCTGCAGGTCCTAGACCCGCTAATGATGATCCATACAGATAAAACCAAAGAGGTATTAGTGTATTTGCTCCAGCAAGAAATAACCAAAAAGACAATCCTATATTACTCAACGAAAAATAATTATTACCAGTTTCTGCAATAAAGTAAAAAGCAATAACAGCAAAAGGTGTTGCAAAAGCACTCTCAATAAATAAACCCAGATCAGTAGGAACGTTAATCTTTTTTCTTATTAGTGTGTAAAAACTCCAAGTTAAAGCAACAATTAAGCCTATCCAAGGTGTAGATTTAATATCTATGAGCAAATATAAAACTGCAATCATTACTAAAGCTATTGCAACAAGCTTCATCATATTGTGAGATTCTTTTAAAAATAAAATTCCAAAAAAAACGCTTAAAATTGGAAATATATAATATCCGAAAGCAGCATCTAAGAGTTTATTAACTGTGACAGCATAAATCCATGTATACCAATTAGTTACTATTAAAATACCAGATAAAATTAACCAAAAAATTATTCTACCATTCTTAATAATATCAAAAACTTTATTCCATTCTTTGTATATTGAAATAGAAAAAATTAGTAAAAAAGCGGTCCAAACGGTCCTATGTACAGTAAGCTCTAAGGGAGTAACGTGAGAAACTGTCTTAAAATATAAAACACCAATCACGCCCCACCAAAGTGAACCAAAACCGCTTGATAAAATTCCATTTAGAGTTTTTTTTTTCATAAATTATTGCTATCAATAAATTGAAAACTGATTAAAATAAAGATAAATAGGATAACAAGGAGAGGTGGGTGAGCGGTTTAAACCAGTCGTTTGCTAAATGACCGTACGTGGAAACATGTACCGAGGGTTCGAATCCCTCCCTCTCCGCCATTTTAATAAAGTTTTTTATCTTCAAAAAAATCATAAATTTTTATTGGTTTTCCACTTAATATGTACCTATAAACATTAATATTTTCTAAAACTCTTTGAACATAATTTCTTGTCTCTTTAAACTTAATTAGTTCAATCCAATCAACATAGCTTATTTTACCTTTTTGAGGGTTTCCATTTATTTTTTTCCAATATTTTACTCTCCTTGGTCCAGCATTATATGCAGCTAGTGCAAATGGATATGAACCTTCGTATTCTTCTAACAATCCTGCCAAATAGTAAGAACCTAATTTAATATTATAACTTGGGTCTGTAGTTAATCTGCTTTTTACATACGGTAGCTTTGCTTGTTTAGCAACTAATTTTGCAGTGTAAGTCATTAACTGCATCATTCCACGTGCACCAACATAACTATTTGCTTTTTGATCAAATTCACTTTCTTGTCTTATAACGGAAAGAACAAGTTCTGATTTTGGCATTCTTTTTTGGTTAACTATTTCAGGAGTTGTAATAATTGGGTAATTAATTTCATTGTGGAATCTTTTTTCATAAGAAGCCTGTTTAGCTATTTGTATTGCAAAATCATATCTCTCGATTTCAACAGACAGTTTACCAGCAAGAATTTCACTTCCATTTTTAATATCAATTTTTGATAAATGCTTAAGGAAATCTTTAGTATATTTACTTTTATCTAGCTCTTTAAGCAAATAAACAATTTTTACTAAAGGATTTTTATTAAATTGTTTTTGTAAATCTTCTGAAGCTTTTATTTGATCAACTAGAGTAAAAGATTCATTGGGGTAAATTTCGTTAAAAGCAAGTTGACCGTAATAAGTGTTTAAATATTTTGCTGCTTCTTTATACCATTCATTAGATTTTTGGTTATTTTTAATTGTTTTATAAGTTCTTGCAATCCAATAAGCTCCTCTAGATAAACTAATTGGGTAACCAACATTATTATAAAAATTTTTAAAATGACTAAGCGCCATATTAGGGTCTTCTAGAAATATTAGAGCAATCCATCCTGACAACCATTCAGCTTCAGCATACTGAGGGCCTTCGGACATAGAATGATTGCTTGATACTTTATATGCTAATGCATATTTCTTTTTATAAATTAAAGATCTTGATAATATAGCCCTTTCTTTCCACCATATTTCAGGTCTAATTATTTTTTCAGGATCATTTGGAAGTTTAAATAAAATTTCTAAAGAAGGCTCAACTCTTCCTCTTCTTCTTCTCCATTTTAGCCTATCATAAGCTAAACCTATATCATTTTTGAATTTTTGTGGGATTTTGCTTATAGCTGCATCGACCCCATAAGATTGTGACATTAACAACTGTCTTGCACGATATAATAATGTGTAATCCTTTGGTAAATATCTTAGCATTCTTTGCACATCCCAATGCTTACTTTCCCACGCATGCCAATCAGCTCTTTTAATGTTATCTTCAACTGTTATTATTTTCTTATATTTTTTTCTTAAATGTCTTAATTGCGCTTTGGATAATTTAGCTTTTATCCAACCTTCTTTTATTAATTTTGATCCTTCATCAACTTTCCCTTCTAACAAAAGTATTTCACCTAATTTAATTCGGCCGTAATCACTTAATGGAACTTCACCGTTAAACCATTTCTTTATAGATATAGGTGAATTTGTTTTTAAATTTATTTTATGTTCAGCTAAGTATCTTAGCCTGTTAATTCTTGGGTAATCAGGATTATTATTTATAAATACAGAGTAATCATAAAAACTTGCAGCATTATTAGACTTAATTAAATGAAGATAACTTACTAAATTAAATAAAGACTTATCCCTAGCTTTTTTTGAGACTTTTAATGCTGTTGCCCATTTTTTTTTATCAATATATTCAAAAGCTACTTTTGCTATTTGGAAGTCTTTTTTTGAAAAGACTTTAGATTTTTTGGCTTCTTTTATTACTTTTTTTTTAACTAAAACTGGTTTTTTCTTGGGATATACAAAAATTTTCTCTTTAGTATCATCGTTAATTTTAACTATTTCAGATTGTATTTCTTGTTTTTTTTCCTTACTTTTAATTTGAGGCTTTTTCTTAGGGTATATTGCTTTTTTTTGTTCAGTGCTTTTTTTAACACTTGCATCAACTGTAGGTTTTGACAATGGCAGAATTTTCTGTGCAGCTATAGAATGATTAGAAAAAAGGGTAAAAACTATTAAAAAAATTACTTTATGTTTGTTTAAAATATTCATAATTTTAGATTATTTACTTTTTTAAAGTATGTTATAAAGATTTATGTTCAAAGGATCAAATGTCGCTTTAATTACACCATTCAAGAATAATAAACTTGACGTAGATGCCTATGTATCATTGATACATTTTCACTTAAAAAATAGTACTTCTGGACTGGTTCCGGCAGGCACCACAGGTGAGTCCCCAACATTAAGTCATGACGAACATCAAAAAGTTATCGAAATTTGTGTAAAAGAAGCAAAAGGTAAAATACCAGTTATTGCTGGTACCGGTTCTAACTCTACCGAAGAAGCAGTAGCTTTGACCAAGCACGCTGAGAAAGCAGGAGCAGATGGAGCATTAGTTGTTACACCATACTATAATAAACCAACACAAGAAGGTTTATATCAGCATTATAAATTAATTAATGACAACACTAATCTTCCAATAATAATTTATAATATTCCAAGCAGATGTGTAATTGATATGTCAGTTGATACTATGGCGAGATTATTTGAACTTAAAAATATTGTTGGTGTTAAAGATGCTACTGGAGATTTAAATAGAATTGACCAAACTATAAAAAAATTAGGACCCGAATTTATACAGTTAACCGGAGAAGATGGGCTCGCATTTGAGTTTAATAAAAAAGGTGGAGTAGGAATAATTTCTGTTACAGGTAATATTGCCCCCAAGTTATGCTCAGACATGCAAAAATATTCAAAATCAAATTCTGATAATGAAATAAAAGAAGCACAAAGAATAGATGAAATTCTTCAACCGTTACATAAATCATTATTTATTGAGAGCAATCCTGCACCTGTTAAATATGCAGCAAAACTTTTAGGACTTTGTAGTGATGAAATTAGACTTCCATTAGTGAAAATTAAAAAAGAAACACAAAATGAAGTTAAAAAAGCTTTAAATTTTGCAAAACTAATTTAATGAATAAAAAAACCAAAAGTGGTTTAAAAATTATTAGTCACAATAGAAAAGCTTCGTTCAATTACTCATTTAAAGAATTTTTTGAGGCAGGCGTTGTTCTTGAAAGTTCCGAAGTTAAATCTTTAAGAAACGGAAAAATAAATATTGGTGAATCTTATGCTGCTGATCAGAATGGTGAAATTTATTTGTTAAATAGCCATATTCCGTCCTATAAAGAATCTAGTTATAATAATCATGATCCTAAAAGAAATAGAAAGCTTTTATTAAATAAAAGGGAAATTAATAAACTTATAGGACGAATTAATAGAGAAGGATATACTATAGTTCCCACAAAAGTTTATTTTAAAAAAGGAAAAGCTAAAATAGAGATTGCTGTAGCTAAAGGGAAAAGAGAATATGATAAAAGACATGCAAAAAAGAAAAAAGACTGGAATAGAGAAAAAGCTAGATTTTTTCGAAAATCAAGTTAAGACTTTATGGTTATACTAGCACTAGGTTCAAATTTATCTTCTTCATTCGGTGATCGTTTTGAGAATATAGAATTAGCTTTAGCATATTTAGATTCTTACAATATTAAGATTATAAAAAAATCTAGTTTTTTTGAAACTCCCTCTTTTCCAAACCATAAAAATCCTAAGTTTATAAATATAGTTATAGAAGTTTTTACTTCTCTTCCTCCAGTAGATTTAGCTTCCGTTTTAATTTATGTAGAAGAAAAGTTAGAAAGAAAAAGAATTAATAAAAATGATCCAAGAACCTGTGATATAGATATTATTGATTATAATAGAAAAAATATTGAATTTACTTACAATAATCTCAAATTTGTTGTCCCTCATGAAAGTTTAGGTAGTAGGAACTTTGTATTATTTCCTTTAAAAGAGATTTCTTCAAATTGGATACATCCGAAAACCAATGAATCTATAGACACATTAATAGAAAATCTTCCCGACGATGATAAGAAGTCTATATTAAAGGTAAAAAAACCTTGATATAATAAGTTGATGCTTAATCAAGAAGATTTAATAAAAAAAGTTAAAACATATAACCCATTTTTTAACCCTGAAACTTTATCTAAAGCTTATAAATTTGCATTAAAAGCTCACAAAGATCAAAAAAGAGATTCCGGAGATCCTTATTTGATACATCCTGTTGCTGTAGCTGATATTTTAACTGATTTAAAGCTCGATAGCGCAACCATAGCAACTGGATTACTTCATGACACTATAGAAGATACGAAAATTACTTATGACAATGTTCAAACTGAGTTTGGTAAAGAAGTAGCAGATTTAGTTGATGGTGTTACTAAAATATCTGAATTAGAAGGTAAAATTATTGAAAATTCAAAAGCAGAGAATATAAGAAAGTTAATTTTAGCTACATCAAAGGATATAAGAGTTTTACTTGTAAAAATTGCTGATCGTCTACACAACATGAGAACTTTAAATTTTATTTTAAGCGAGAGCAGAAAAAAAAAAATTGCACAAGAAACTATGGAAATTTATGCACCCCTAGCTGATCGAATGGGCATGAATCATATAAGAGATGAACTTGAAGATTTATCATTTTTAAATTTAAACTCAAAAGCTAGAAGTCTCGTTGTTAATCGACTATCATTAAATAAAACAAATAGATTAAATATTTTCAAAGAAATATCGTCTCAATTTGATAAAATCTTAAAAAAAAACGAAATTAAAGCAAAAATTATTGGTAGGGAAAAAACCCCTTTTTCTATTTGGAGAAAAATACAATCAAAAAGGGTTTCTCTTGAGCAATTAACAGATATAATTGGATTTAGAATTGTAGTTAATAGTATAGAAGATTGTTATAAGACTTTAGGAATTTTTCACAGTAATTGGTCAACAATTCCAGGAAGATTTAAAGATTATATTTCAACACCAAAAATTAATAATTATAAGTCTATACATACAGCAATAATAGGACCCAAAAAGGAAAGAGTTGAAATTCAAATTAGAACTCAAAAAATGCATGATTTTGCTGAAAGAGGTATTGCCTCACATTGGATATATAAATCTTCTGAAAAAGTAAGTAAATTAGCTTTAAAAGAATATGATTGGCTAAGAGATTTGGTTGAAATAATTGACAAAGAAAAAAACACCAATCATTCGTTGGAATACACAAAGCTTCAAATGTTTCAAGATAATGTTTTTTGTTTCACACCAAAAGGTGAAGTAATTAAATTACCTAAAGGTGCGACACCTATCGATTTTGCTTATGCAGTACATACAAAAATTGGAGACACTTTAACTACTTGTGAAATTAATGGAATAGGATCTCCTATTAAAAGTGTTTTGACCAATGGTGATATAGTTAATATAAAAGGATCGAAAAATAGTTCACCCTCACTTCAATGGCTATCCTACTCTAGAACAGGTAAAGCTAGAGCATCAATTAGAAAATATTGGCAAAACAAAACATCAATCAATTTATTAAAAGAAAAGACATATATAAGTAGTCTTTGTATAAAAATACCAAATATACCAGGAAAACTTGGAGAGGTAAGTAGTTTAATTGGATTTCACGAAAATAATATAATTAATATGGAGATAATAGAAAAAAAGAATGACTATTTAGAATTTATTTTTGATATACAAATAAATAATTTAAAAAATTATAAAAATTTAATTAGTGAACTTAAGTTAAAAGAGTATAAATTTAAAATAATTAGACATAGGAAAAAAGATGCTTTCTTACGACGAATCTTTAAAAATTTTAAAAGAAACTAACGCATTATTAGAAGGTCACTTTATTCTTTCATCAGGGTTGCACAGTGATAAATATATTCAATGTGCAAAATTATTAAGTCATACAAAAGAAGCACAAATGATTTGCTCTTCTTTATGTGAAAAAATTAAAAACAATTTTAAAGAGATAGACCTAATTTTAACACCCGCTATTGGAGGTATAGTAGTAGGTTTTGAGATTGGAAGACAATTAAATATCGAAACAATTTTTGCAGAACGTATAGATAAAGAATTATTATTAAGAAGAGGTTTTAATATATCTCAAAACTCTAAAGTGCTTATAGTTGAAGATGTAATTACTACAGGAAAATCAGCTTTAGAGTGTAATAGTTTAGTGAAAAGAAATGGTGCTGTTACTGTTGGATATTCATGTATTATAGATCGATCTAATAACAAATCAAAAATAACTGATAAAATTATTTCTCAAGTAAAGATAGACATTGAAACATACGAAAGTTCAAATTTACCAGATAAAATTAAAAAAATTGATCCTATAAAACCAGGTAGTAGAAATTTACAAAAATGAAAAAGAGACTACTTGGAGTGAATATTGATCATGTAGCTACAATTAGAAATGCTCGAGGTGAAACCTACCCAGATCCACTTAAAGCGGCATTAATTGCAAGTAGGAGCGGCGCAGATTCTGTTACTATTCATTTAAGAGAAGATCGAAGACATATTAATGATGATGATTTAAAAAATATAATTAAGAAACTAAAAATACCATTAAATTTAGAAATTGCACCGACATCAGAAATGCTTAAAATCGCAATTAAACACAAACCAAATTACGTATGTATAGTTCCAGAGAAAAGAAATGAGGTTACAACAGAAGGAGGCTTAAATTTAAAAAAAAATAATAAATTTTTAAAATACATGATTAATAAACTTAAAAATAAAAATATAAGAGTTAGCTTATTTATTAATCCAAGTATTTTAAACGTAGATGAATCGATGAAATTAGGGACTAATTGTGTTGAAATTCATACCGGAAAGTATTGTAATGCAGTAAATAATAAAAAAAATATTAATTTTGAATTAAGCAAAATTAAAAAAACTGCAAAATATGCTAGCGAGCATCTTTTAGAAGTTCATGCTGGACATGGTCTTACCTATAAATCTATAAAAAGAATTTCTAAAATTAAATATATATCAGAATATAATATAGGACATTTTATTATATCTGAGGCTATATTTGTTGGTTTAAACAATGCTATTAAAAAGTTTAAAATGATGATTAATAATTAAAATGAAAATATTTGGATTGGGTACTGACATCGTAAATATAAAAAGAGTTCAGTTAGCACTTAAAAATAACAAAAAAAACTTTACCAAAAGAATTTTTTCTAAGAATGAAATTAATTATTGTGAAAAAAGAAAAAATTCTGCTTCGTACTACGCAAAGAGATATGCCGCTAAGGAAGCCTTAAGCAAAGCTTTAGGAACTGGTATAAGCAAAGGAATTAATTTTAATGATATTGAAATTCTAAATAATAAGTTTGGAAAACCTTATATTAAATTAAAAGGTTCTACCGCCACTTATCTTAAGAAAAAAATTAAAAGGAATAAATATTTCATATATTTATCATTATCTGATGATTTACCATGGGCTCAAGCTACAGTGATTATATCTTATAATTAATGAAAAAAATAATAATTGAAAATATTAAAACTTTATTTTTTGCTCTAGTAATAGCTATTTTAATACGTAGTTTTTTATTTCAACCTTTTTATATCCCATCATCATCTATGGAACCTAACTTATTAATAGGTGACCGATTATTTGTATCAAAATATACATATGGTTACAGTAAACATTCGCTGCCATATAGTATTAAATTATTTAAAAATAGAATTTTAAGTAGAACTCCACAAGCAGGAGATGTAATAGTCTTTAAAACACCAGCGGACAATAGAACCGATTACATAAAAAGACTTATAGGACTGCCTGGTGATAAAATTCAAATTATTGATAATAATCTATACATTAATGATGAAAAGGTTAAAAAAAAAAAGATAATTAATTCAATTGATATTAATTGTGGAGATGAAATTATAGAAGTGAATTTTTTTCAAGAAACATTACCAAATGGGGCAAAATATACTTCTACCTATAGAAGAGATGGGAGCATGATGAATTCTGACATTTATATAGTACCAAATAATCATTATTTTTTTATGGGAGATAACAGAGATTGTTCTAAGGATAGCCGTTTTCTTAGCAGCGTTGGATATGTTAATTTTAATAATTTGGTTGGTAAAGCCCAAATTCTTTTTTTTTCTAACGATATTAAAAAGGGATCAATATTTAAATTTTGGAATCTTGGTAACTCATTAAGAATAGAACGTTTTTTTAAAAAAATTAATTAATAACCATGAGTGAAAATAATATAATTAAAAAGATATTTAAAAATAAATCTTTACTAGAGAATGCGCTTATTCATAAAAGTGCAAATTTAAAAAAAAATAATGAAAAACTTGAGTTCCTGGGTGATAGAGTTCTTGGCTTAGTTTTATCTAAAAAATTATTTGATTTATATCCAGACGAGACAGAAGGTGTGTTAGACAAGAGATTTGCTAATTTGGTGAAGAAGAAAACGTGTAGTGAAGTTGCTTGGTCATTAAAACTTCAAAACCTTATTATTATTGGTAATAAGAAGAAAAAAATTATAAAAAATGATGAGAAAATATTAAGTGATTCATGTGAAGCTTTAATAGGCGCGATTTATATTGATCAAGGCTTTGATTATGTCAAAAAATTTATATTAAAAGCCTGGAAAAGATATATTGATAAATCTCATATTACTATTTTAGATTCCAAAACTAAGTTACAAGAGTATTCACTAAAAAAATTTAAGAAACTTCCCACTTATCGTGTTGTTAGTTCATCGGGACCAAAACACAATCCTATTTATAAAGTTTCTGTATGCTTAACTAATACTAAACAGTTTGTTGGTATTGGAAATTCTAAACAAGAAGCAGAATTAAACAGCGCTAAGAAATTGCTATTAGAAGAAAAGATTTTATAATATGATTTGGTCAGATGAAGGTTACTTGTTATCAAAAAATAATTTTGATGAAAATTCAATAATAATAGAAATTTTTACACTTAATCATGGCAAGTATACTGGAATCGTATATGGAGGCTCGTCTAGGAAACAAAAAAAAATCTTTCAGGTAGGAAATAAATTATTTTTAAACTGGAAATCAAAAGCAGAAAACAGGCATGGATATTTTAGTTGCGAACTAATAAAACCAATTGCACCACTTTATTTTGAAGATAAGAAAAGATCGGCTTGTCTACTTTCTTCAACATCTTTTTTAAAAATATTATTACCAGAAAGACAAATTAATAAAAAAATATACTCAAATTTTGAGTCAATGATAGAAAGGCTTGATTCTAAAAATTGGATTAAGCTATATATATTTTGGGAACTTTCATTAATAAAGGAATTAGGATATGAGATTAATTTTCTTGAAACCTCTGATAACCAAATTAATCAGATTGAAATTAACAATAAATCTTTGAAAATCCCCAAAATGCTTAAAAAAAAAGACTTAACTAAAATTCATGAAGATGAAATTAAAGAAGCGTTATCTTTTAACAAGGATTTGTTATTAGAAAATTTTATAAACCCAAATGATCTAAGATTTCCACTATTTAGAAACATGCTTGAAAGTTATTATATGTGATTTTTTATTTAAGTTTATTTGATATTTGATCTGCGAAATAAGTTACGATTGCATTTGCTCCAGCTCTTTTAAAAGAAATTAAACTTTCATAGATAGCATTTTCATTAATTATTTTATTATTTATACCATTTTTAATTAAACTATATTCCCCCGAGACTTGATAAGCAAAAACTGGTATTTTAAAATTATCTTTGATTAATTTTATTATATCTAAATAAGGCATCCCAGGTTTTACCATTACAAAGTCTGCTCCTTCAGATATATCAAGAGCCACTTCACGTAGAGCTTCCTTAGCATTTCTAAAGTCCATTTGATAATTCTTTTTATTGCTTTTTAAAAGATTTTTTGAGCCAACAGCATCTCTGAAAGGACCATAAAAGTTTGAAGCATATTTTACCGCATATGACAATATTTGTACTAATTTGAAACCATTTTTATCTAAAGCCTTTCTTATTTCACCAATTCTTCCATCCATCATATCTGAAGGAGCTATAACATCGCAGCCCATTTCTGCCTGTAAAAGTGATTGTTTTATTAAAATCTTAATTGTTTCATCGTTATCTACGTAGTTCTTTTTCAAAATACCATCATGTCCATGTGACGTATATGGATCAAGAGCAACATCAGCCATTAATCCTATTTCATTATAATTTTTCTTTATTAGTTTTAAAGCTTTACAGACTAGGTTATTTTTACTTAATGCTTCAGAGCCTCTTAAGTTTTTTTTTGAAATAGGAGTATTTGGGAATAAAGCAACCATGGGAATTTTTTTACTTATTGCTTTTTCAATAATTTTCTCAATTTTATCAAGACTATATTTATAAACTCCTGGCATATTTTTTATTGGTATTTTAATATTTTTTCCTTCAGTGAGGAAAAGTGGCCATATAAGATCATTCACAGATAAATTATTTTCACTGATTAATCTTCTTGACCATTCAGTCTTTCTATTTCTCCTCAACCTAACTGCAGGATAAGAACCTAAATTTTTCATTTGATAACAATTCTCATTTCAATTAAAAGTTTATATTATAATAAAATCTAATTCTATTGCGACAAATCCATCCTATTAAATACTTTTTATTGCTATAAACATAGCATATTGTATTAAAATATTTATATGAATAATTTTCAAGATTTTCACACAGTTAAAGACTTAAAGTTTGATATTAATAAACTTAAGAATGCATTAAATGAAGTTTTGAAAATTAAAAGTTATGGCTCTCCTAAAGGAATTACAAATTTTGCAGCTATTTGCTTAAATCAAATTCCGGGAAAACCAGATTCTATAAAAGGAAATAATTCTAGAGGTGTTTATTGGACTAAGCCTGATCATTCAGGAAAAGAAGTTTCTAGAGATGTAAATTTAGATGAAACTTTATACACCGAATTTGTAAAAGATTTTGAACACACATATTTTAAAGAAGTTTATAAGCAATTATCTTCTAAATTTAAGCTAGGTCGTGTTAGAATATTATTAAAAGAACCTAGATCAACATTAAGCTGGCACAGAGATCCTGAACCAAGACTACACATACCTATAATTACAAACCCTGGATGTCACATGGTTATAGAAAACGTTGCCAAACATCTTCCCGCTGATGGATCTGTATATATTACCAATAATGTTAAATATCATAACGCCTTTAATGGGGGTGAAGAAAATAGAGTTCATTTAGTGGCTTGTTTAACAGATTATAAATTTCAATAATTATAAAAAATAAATATCCAAATATTATAGTATAGATTTTTATACTATAATATGTCATAGAATTACATAATCACCACTTAATAGAAAAAATGAAATTAAAAAAAGTTTTTTTAGCGTCCGATCATGCTGGTTTTACACTGAAACAAATTATTGTAAAATTTTTAATTAAAAACAAAGTAAAAATATTAGACCTTGGACCTAAAAATAATAATACTGTTGATTATCCAGACTATGCACACTTACTTGCTAAAAAAATGAAAAAGCAAAATAATTATTTAGGAATTTTAGTTTGTGGCTCTGGGGAAGGGATGTCTATTACAGCAAATAAACATAAAAATATTAGAGCCGCGTTGTGTTATAATGTAAAATCAACTAAATTAAGCCGAAAACATAATAATGCTAATGTTATGGCTATAGGATCAAGATTGACTAATAAAAACCTTGCTTTAAAATGCGTAAAAGTATTTTTAAAAACTAATTTTGAAGGTGGAAGACATTTGAAAAGAATAAAAAAAATATAAATAACTATGACTAAATCTAATAAATATATTTCTGATAGCTATGAAAATTTCTTTGATAACAATTTAGCAAATACTGATCCCGATTTATATAACTCAATCAAATTGGAACTTGAAAGACAACAGCAGCATATTGAATTAATTGCTTCAGAAAATATTGTTTCAAAAGCTGTTTTAGATGCACAAGGCTCAATCATGACTAATAAATACGCTGAAGGATATCCTTCTAAAAGATATTATGGTGGATGTGAGTTTGTTGATAAAGCTGAAGATCTTGCTCTTGAAAGAGTAAAAAAATTATTTAATTCTAAATATGCTAATGTTCAACCTCATTCTGGAGCTCAAGCTAATGGAGCAGTATATCTTGCGCTTTTAAAACCGGGAGACCCAATACTTGGTATGAGTCTAAATTCTGGTGGACACTTAACTCATGGAGCTAAAGTTTCCCTATCTGGTAAATGGCTAAATTCATTTCATTATGAAGTAGATAAAAATTCTGGATTAATTGATTATGAAAATGTCGAAAAACTGGCAATCGAACATAAACCTAAACTAATAATTGCTGGAGGAAGTGCTTATTCACGAATTATTGATTTTAAAAAATTTCGCGAAATCGCAGATAAAGTTAATGCATATCTAATGGTTGACATGGCACACTTTTCAGGATTAGTCGCAGGAAAAGGTTATCCAAATCCTATAGAACATGCAGATGTTGTTACATCAACAACGCATAAAGTGCTTAGGGGTGCTAGAGGTGGTATCATTTTAAGTAATA
Source organism: uncultured Pelagibacteraceae bacterium (assembly GCA_902588625.1). Classification (GTDB taxonomy): domain Bacteria; phylum Pseudomonadota; class Alphaproteobacteria; order Pelagibacterales; family Pelagibacteraceae; genus AG-414-E02. The sequence continues at coordinate 36,678 of CACIPU010000002.1, forward strand.
GAGAAGATATTATTAAAAAAATTAATTCTGCAGTTTTTCCTGGCTACCAAGGTGGACCTTTAATGCATATTATTGCAGCCAAAGCAGTAGCTTTTCAAGAAGCGTTACAACCAAATTTTCAAACATATATTAAATCAGTTTTATCTAATGCAAAAATTTTATCTGAGACTTTAAAGAATAATGGATTTAAAATCTTTTCCGGAGGAACAGATACTCATTTAATGTTAGTAGACCTTAGACCATTTAATGTTACAGGAAAAGATGCTGAAACTAGTTTATGTAAAGCAAATATTACATGCAACAAAAATGGAATTCCTTTTGATACTCAAAAAATGACTATCACGTCAGGTATAAGACTTGGAGTTCAAGCAGCTACCACTAGGGGATTTGGACTTAATGAGTTTAAAAAAGTTGGGGAACTGATCACAAAAGTTATAAAAGGACTCTCAATCAATTCTAAAGATAATACTCAAGTTGAAAATGAAGTAAGAAATGAAGTTATTTCACTTTGTTCTAGTTTTCCTATATATAACCATCTAATAAAAGATTAAATTATGCTTTGTCCATTTTGTAGAGAAAAAGATACATCAGTAGTTGACTCGAGACCAACAGAAGATGGAGCAGCAATAAGACGGAGAAGGGTCTGTGGTTGCGAAAGAAAAGAAAGATTCACCACTTTTGAAAGAGTTCAATTTAGAGAATTAACCGTTGTAAAAAACAATGGAAGAAAAGAACCTTTTGACAGAGATAAAGTTGCAAAATCAATTAATATATCTTTAAGAAAAAGACCTATTGAAAGTGAAGCTATAGAAAAATTTATATCAAAAATTGTTAGAAATCTTGAGGGTTTAGGTGAAAATGAAATTCCTACAACAACAATAGGTAAATTCATTATGGATGGTCTATCAAATTTAGATCAAGTAGCTTACGTTCGTTTTGCTTCAGTTTATAAAAATTTCAAAGAAGCAAAAGATTTTGAACAATTTATAGGCAACTTGAATGTCTACAAGTCAGAATAACTACCGAAAAGATATTTTTTTCATGGGTTTAGCTTTGCAGCAAGCAAAGAAAATCTTGGGCAATACTAATGGGAATCCAGCTGTTGGTTGTGTTATTACACAAAATGGTTCAATGATAAGTGCGGCACATACCAGTTTTAACGGAAGACCTCATGCTGAAGTAAATGCTTTAAAATTAATACCAAAAAATCTTAAAAATTCGAAATTATATGTTACTCTTGAACCCTGTAGTCACTACGGAAAAACCCCTCCATGTATTAAAGAAATTATAAAAAAAAAAATTAAAAAAGTTTATTTTTCAGTTTTTGATCCTGATATTAGATCATTTAATAAATCTACAAAAACTCTTAAAAAAAATAAAATTTATGTAAATGTAGGATTAAACAATAAAAAGATAAAAGAGTTTTATAAAAGTTATTTTCTTTATAAGAATACTAATTTCCCTTTTGTTACAGCCAAACTAGCAATATCTAAGGATTATTTCATGATTAACAAAAAAAAAAAATGGATTACTAATGTATACTCAAGATCAAGAGTACATTTAATGAGATCTCTTCATGATTGTATAATTACTAGTTCTACCACTATAATTAATGATAACCCATTATTTACTTGTAGAATAGCCGGTATAGAAGATAGAACACCACCTATAATTATTCTCGATAGGAATCTTCGTTTATCACATAAATTAAATATTATAAAAAAAAGGAATTCAAAACAGATAATTATCTTTTATAACAATTTTAATAGAAAAAAAATTAATATATTAAAAGACCTTGGAATTTCAGCATATAAAATACCGTTAAATAATAATGGAAATCTGGATTTAAAAAGAGTTCTTATTAAAGCAAAAAAATTATCCTTTTCTAGAATTTTTTTAGAAAGTGGAATAAAATTATCAAAAAGTTTTTTAAAAATGAACTTAGTTAATCATTTAAATATATTTATATCTAATGACAAACTGAAGAGAATCGGTGATGATAATATTGGTTCTTTTTTGAAAAAATATTTAAAAAATAAAAAAGCAAAAGTCGAAAAAGTTAATCTTTTTAACGAAAAACTTATATCATATAAAATTAAATAATGTTTAATGGCATAATAACAAATACGGGAACAATCCATAAGATTAGTAAGCACAAAAATGATTGTGTTATTGATATTAAATCTAAAATCAATTTTAAAAAAAATGAAATTGGCTCCTCAGTGTCTTGCTCGGGTGCTTGCCTGACTTTAGAAAAGTTTAATAAAAATATTTACAGTTTTTACCTATCAAAAGAAACTTTAAAAAAAACTATTTTTAAATTTTCTAAAAAAAAAGATATTATTAATATTGAAAAGTCATTGTTATACGGAGATAGTGTTTCAGGACATTTTGTTCAAGGTCATGTTGATACAATAGCCTTAGTCGATAAGATTCTTGTTCTTGGCAAGTCATGGCTTGTTAACTTCAAAATTAATAATAAATATAAAAAATATTTAGTTCACAAAGGTTCAATCACCATTAATGGCGTTTCTCTTACGATTGTTAAAATATTAAAATCTGGATTTCAAATTTCAATTGTACCTCACACACTTAAATTGACAAATTTAGTTCTTCTAAATAAAAAGGATTTTGTTAATGTAGAATTTGATGTCTTAGGAAAATATATAAGGAATTTCATAAATGCGAAAAAATAATTTTTCAAAAATTAATGATATTATAAAAGATGCTAAAGTTGGAAAAATGTTTATTTTAGTTGATGATGAAAGTAGAGAAAACGAAGGAGACTTAGTTACCGCCGCATCTAAGACCTCAGCTAAAACAATTAATTTTATGGCTAAGTATGGAAGAGGGTTGATATGCCTTGCTTTAAATCAATTCCAAGTAAATAAACTTAATTTACCTTTAATGTCACAAACAAATAATTCAAGAACTAAAACTGCTTTTACAGTTTCTATTGAAGCAAAAAAAGGTGTTACAACAGGAATATCTGCTTATGATAGAGCACGTACCATTCGAACAGCAATAAAAAAAAATGCTAAATCAAAAGATCTTGTTTCGCCGGGTCATGTTTTTCCTTTAGTTTCAAAAAATGGGGGAGTTTTAGTTAGAGCAGGACATACAGAAGCTTCAGTTGATATAGCCTCTTTAGCAAATTGTGGACCTTCTGCTGTTATATGTGAAATAATGAATGATGACGGCAGCATGGCAAAAGGTAGACAATTAATAAATTTTGCTAAAAAACATAATTTAAAGCTAGGAAAAATTAACGACTTGATTTCTTATCGTTTGAATAATGAAAATTTTATAAAGTTTAAAAAATCATCTAACATTAAAATTAAAAAACAAATTTATAATATTAAAGTTTTTGAAAATATACTAGATGGATCTGAAAACTTTGCTTTAATTAAAGGAAATGTATCAAAAAATAAGAATCCAAGAGTTAGAGTTATTTCATCGAATATTGTAAAAAATTATCTTATGGGTGAAAAACTTCCTAATTCGTTTAATTTAACTATTGAATATTTTAAGAAGTACAAAGATTGTGTACTTATTTTTATAAGAGATTCAAACTTAAAGTCAGTTTCAGAAACCTTGCGGGATTATAAAAAAAAAGTTTTCTACAAAACAGGGCAAGATAAATTAATACGAAATTATGGTATTGGTGCCCAAATTATTAAGTCCCTAGGTATTAAAAAAATGATACTAATAACAAGATCTAAAAAAAAAGTTGTTGGTTTAGATGGTTATGGAATAAAGATTACTAAACAGGAAATTTTAAAATGAAAAAAAAAATTTGCATAGTTATATCCGAGTATTATCCTAATATTGCTAAGAATTTATTAAATGGTGCTTCCGCTGTTTTAAAAAAAAATGGAATTAATGATTTTAAAATTCTTAAGGCTCCAGGTGTTTTTGAAATACCATATGTCATTTCAAAAGTAATTAATCAACATGAAGCTTTTGTTGCCTTAGGATGTGTGATCAAGGGAAAGACTCCACACTTCGATTTAATTTCTACTTCAACAATAAATGGTCTAATGAATTTGTCTATTAATCACAAAAAACCAATAGGTAACGGGATTCTGAATTGTCTAAATATAAGTCAAGCTGAACAACGTTCAAATCCTAAAAAAAAAAACAAAGGTGGTGAAGCTGCAAAAGCAATAATTCAGGTAATTAAAATTTAAATACAATGGAAGACAAAGAAGCATTACAAAACCCTCGTGTAATAATAATACAAAAACTTTATAGTCATTTTTTAAATACTGAAAGTGAAATTTTATTTCCCAAACATAGATATAAAAAATTTATTAAAGATGTTGTAAATGGCACTATTGAAAGAAAAGATTTAATTGAAGACATAATAAATGAAAGATTAAAAAATGATATAAACAAGAATGCCACTGAATTAATTATTAAATTAATGATTATGGCAGCTATATATGAGTTTATGTTTATGCATAAAACTCCGATTAAAGTTATAATAACCGAATATTTAAAAGTTTCAGACTTTTTTGTTGCAGTTACGCAAAAAAACTTTTTAAATGCAATTTTAGATAAAGCTGCTAAATTTAGTCGTATTAATGATGTGACAACTTAAACCTCGTTTTTAAATGAGGATTATTAGCATTTTTTGATAAAGATTATAGTTGCCTTTTATCATTTTTTTTGACAATTTTCATTTTTTTAATAAATTAAATAATAAAAATGACTGCTATTCTAAATTTAATTATATTCTCTGGTTTTCTAGCAATTTTATATGGTTTCATAACTGGTAAGCAAATTTTAGCATCTAGTCCTGGTAATAAGAAAATGCAGGAAATTGCGAGCGCCATACAAGAGGGAGCAAGAGCATATTTAAATCGTCAATATAAAACTATTGCAATTGTTGGATTTATTATACTGATTATAATTCTTTTTGTTTTGGGTTTTTGGGTTGGTTTAGGATATTTTATTGGCGCATTCCTTTCCGGAGCTGCTGGTTATGTAGGCATGTTAGTATCTGTACAAGCAAATGTAAGAACTGCTGAAGCCTCAAGAAAAGGTTTAGCTGCAGGACTTAACATTGGTTTTAAATCTGGAGCAGTAACTGGCATGTTGGTTGCGGGGTTGGCTCTTTTATCTATAGCAGTATATTATTTAATTTTGCTAAAATTTAATGTTAATAATAGAGAAATTATAAATGCTTTAGTTGGCTTAGGTTTTGGAGCTTCTTTAATATCAATCTTTGCCCGTTTGGGTGGAGGAATATTTACTAAAGGAGCTGATGTAGGAGCTGACCTGGTTGGAAAAGTTGAAGCAGGTATTCCAGAAGATGATCCAAGAAATCCTGCTGTTATAGCAGATAATGTAGGCGACAATGTAGGCGACTGTGCAGGCATGGCTGCTGATCTATTTGAGACGTACGCCGTAACAATTGTTGCTACTATGGTTTTATCTTCAATATTTTTTATGAATGATTTAAGTATGATGATTTATCCTTTAGCAATTGGAGCTTCTTGTATTATTACATCAATTTTGGGTACTTTTTTTGTAAGACTTGGATCTAACAAAAATATTATGGGAGCTTTATATAAAGGTTTCATAGCAACTGCTGTATCTTCAGTAGTAGTTCTTTATTTTGTAACTGACAAAGTCATAGGTTTAGATAATATTTATTCTTCAACTAATGCCCAATTCAATGGTTTTGGATTATATATATGCGGAATTGTTGGTTTAATAATAACAGGACTTATCATTTGGGTTACTGAATATTATACAGGAACAAAGTTCAGGCCGGTAATAAGTGTTGCAAAATCATCTATTACGGGACATGGAACAAATGTTATTCAAGGGTTAGCTGTATCTTTAGAAGCAACAGCACTACCAGCTTTAATTATAGTAGCGGGTATACTTATTACTAATCATATAGCTGGATTGTATGGTATTGCAATAGCTGTAACTACAATGTTAGCTCTTGCAGGTATGGTTGTTGCACTAGATGCGTATGGACCAGTTACTGATAATGCTGGAGGAATAGCAGAAATGTCTAATCTACCTAAAAATGTAAGAAAAACGACTGATGCTTTAGATGCAGTTGGTAATACCACTAAAGCTGTTACCAAAGGTTATGCTATTGGATCAGCTGGGTTAGGCGCTTTGGTATTATTTGCTGCTTACACTGAAGATATAAAATTTTTTTCAACCACAAAAGGATCGGCGTTAGAAAATGTTGTTGTTGATTTCGACTTAACCAATCCATATGTTGTAGTTGGATTATTGATTGGTGGAATGTTACCTTATTTGTTTGGATCAATGTCTATGCAGGCAGTTGGTAGAGCTGGAGGTGCTGTTGTTCTTGAAGTTCGTAGACAATTTAAAAAAATACCAGGTATAATGAAAAGAAAAAGAAAACCAGATTACGGTAGATTAGTAGATCTTTTAACAAAAGCTGCTATAAAAGAAATGATTATACCTTCTTTACTACCAGTTTTGTCTCCTATAATTTTATACTTCGTAATATTTATGATTGGTGGAATAGAAGCTGCCTTAGTTTCCGTAGGTGCAATGTTATTGGGTGTAATTGTTACTGGATTGTTTGTTGCAATATCAATGACAGCTGGAGGGGGAGCTTGGGATAATGCAAAAAAATATATTGAAGATGGCAAATTTGGTGGAAAAGGATCTGAAGCTCATAAAGCAGCTATAACTGGAGATACAGTTGGCGATCCATATAAAGATACTGCTGGTCCAGCGGTGAATCCAATGATTAAAATAACTAATATAGTAGCATTACTATTATTAGCTGTAATAGCTCATTAATTTTATTTTCTTTTAATTAGCATCTTTTGTCTAACGCTAGATAGAAAACTATATATAAAATTTTCCTTACGTAGTTCGTTTTCAGTTTCATTTTTAGCAAACTTAATTTTGTTCATATTGCTTTTATCATAAAATTCTTTTCTCTTTAGAATTCCATATTTATCAAATTCAAGAATTAATACATTATTCTTTTTTAAGTAATTTCTACCCAGTTTATGGAGTTTACCTCTTGTACGCGTTCTTTCTATGTAAATCCAAAGATTATCATCAACCATACCTTTTGTTGAAGGTTGCCCTAAAACCGATATAGTGTCATTTTTATTAGTTTCATCAACTATTATTAGCTTTTCTCTTTTTTTAAGATATGCTACTCCATGAGTTTTAATAACTTCATTTCGTGAACATGCTACAATAAAAAGCAAAAAGAAGATTAATAAAAACGTACTTTTTTTCATATGACTAAAAATTCAAAAAATAATAAATTTAATGAAAGTGATTTATATAATATTATACTTGCTTTATCACGAAATAAATTACTTTATACTAAATTTAATGTAGCAGACACGTTTCAAAATAGAATTAATCTTATTTTTATACATTTTTCGTTTATTTTTATTAAAAGTGAGTCTAAAGGTTTTAATACCAAGCATAAACAATCTTATCAAAAATTGTTTGATTATATATTTATTCAAATAGAGCAAAATATGCGCGAACTTGGATTTGGAGACGTTTCAGTAAATAAAAATATGAAATTTCTGGTGAAATCTTTTTATAGTATTTTGCTTTATTGTAGAAAATACGATGAGCACGACTTATCTTCAAAAATCTCTTTTTTAAATAATTGGATTAAATCAAATTTACCCATAAATAAGGAAAATAGTGACAATTTAGTAGATTATTTTGATAAATTTGCAGCTTTTTGTTTTGATTTAAGTTCAGATAATGTATTAAAGGGAAGATTAAATTTTAACTATAAAGTGAAATAAATGGCTGTACCAAAAAGGAAAACATCTAAGTCAAGAAGGAATAAAAGAAGATCTCATCATAAATTATCTTCTATAAATATAATTGAAGATAAAAAATCTGGCGAATTTAGACTTTCTCATCATATAGACTTAAAAACTGGTATTTATAATGGCAAACAAATACTAGATCCTAAGAAATAAGGTTTCAAATAATTTTATGAAAGATAGAGTGAAAATTGCAGTTGATGCAATGGGAGGAGAAGATTCTCCACAGAAAATAATAGAAGGTATTGAAATTTCTTTAAAACTAAATAAAGAAAATTTTTTTTATATTTATGGTGATGAACTAATTCTTAACAAAGAAATAAAAAAACGATTATTAGTATCTCAAAATTCAGAAATTATTAACACTACTGAAAAAATCCTTGATGATGAAAGCCCACTAACAGCGGCAAAAAAAGGTAAAAATACTAGCATGTGGAAAACTATAGAGTCTTTAAAAATGAAAAAGGCTGACATATCTTTATCAGCAGGAAATACTGGTGCTATGCTAGTAATATCTAGACTTTTACTAAATACCATTGAAGGAATTGATAAGCCCGCATTAGCAGGTTTATGGCCTAACAAAAATAACATGAATGTAGTTTTAGATCTTGGAGCTAACATTGAATGTAGTGAAAAGAATTTGTCTGATTTTGCACTAATGGGTTCAGCATTTTTTACATCCTTATTCAAAAATGAAAAACCTAAAATAGCCTTATTAAATGTTGGTCTCGAAGAAAACAAAGGAAATGATGTGTTAAAAAAAACTTATACTTTATTAAAAGATTATAAAGATAAAAATTTTATTTTTTCAGGTTATATAGAAGGGAATCATATAATGGATGGAAATGTAGATGTTATTATAACTGATGGATTTACTGGCAATGTTGCATTGAAAACTGCTGAAGGCACAGCTAATTTTATTACAAAAAAACTTAAAGAATCATTGAACAAGATTTCTATTTTATTGTCGTACAATTCACTAAAAAGATTTAAAGATAAACTTGATCCAAGAAAATATAATGGAGCAATATTTTTGGGACTTGAAAGTCCACTTGTAAAAAGTCATGGATCAACTGATGCTATAGGTTTTGCACACTCTATAAACGTTTGTAATAAAATTGTTAAAGGTAACCTCATAGAAAAAATAAAATCTAATTTAATAAGTGTTGACCACAATATTTAATGTAATATTATTTTTATCAAATGGTAAAAAAAAATTTTACTCGTAAAGATTTAGCAAACAAAGTACATAAAAGATTAGGATTTTCAAAGAATTTTTCTTCTAATTTTATTGATAATGTTTTTGAAAAACTGACTGAAAATATTATTAAATATAGTTATATAAAAATTTCATCATTTGGGACTTTCAAGGTCCATAATAAAAAAGCACGACCTGGTAGAAATCCTAAGACTAAAGTTGAAGTTAATATTTCAGCTAGAAATGTTGTTAAATTTATTCCTTCAAAAATTTTTAAAAAAAAGATAAATAGTAAAAATGGATTATAAAAAAAAAGACAAAGATGCATACAAAACAATAGGTGAGGTGGCCCAAGAAATAAATTTAATAGATAAAAAAACAGGAGTTCCACAAACTCACACAATTAGATATTGGGAAACTCAGTTTAAACAATTAAAACCTACTATAAAAGCTGGCGGAAGAAGATATTACTCAGAAAAAAATATTAAAATGCTAAATTTTGTCAAATTGTTATTAAAAGAAAAGGGTTTAAAAATTGCAGGAGTAAAAAAAATATTAAATGTCAAAGTTGATCAATCTATTGACGAGCATGAATACTTTGATATAAATACCAGTAAAAATAAATCTACTAAATTTATTAAGGACAAACTAAAAAATATTTCTAAACTTATAAAAGAAATTAAAAATATTAAAGATGGCTAAAAAAACATCCATAAAAGTTAGACTAGTTCCTGAAAATAAACCTGATAGTTCGTTTTACTATTATGTAAAAAAACCATCAGCTGGTGAAAAAGCCAAAATAAAACTTAAAGTTAAAAAATATAATCCTTCAACACGTAAACATGAAATTTTTGTTGAAAAGAAGTTACCACCACACAGTAAGTAATTACTTTTTTTTAAAATTTTTTCTTTCAAAATCTATATAAGACCAAATCATAGTTTTCCAAATCTTTTTTGTAATTTTTGGATCAATTTTAAGCTTAATAGAATTTTTTTTAATTTTTTTTAAAATTGAAGATATTCTTTTTTTATCAACAATTTCATTTCTATTTTTCTTTAATGTAATAACCTTCTTGATAATCTCAGTTCTTATCTTGATAAGATGAAGCAGTTTCATATCAAGTTTATCTAATTTTTTTCTTTGTATATTTAGTTTTTTTTTATTATTAGGCGACATTTAAACAATTGGATTTATTAATAAATAATATATTTATTCATATATGTACATAGAGAATAAAGATATAAACAAATATATATCCTACTGGTTAATTACAATTTTTCTAATCGTTTCACTAATGATAGTCGTAGGAGGTTTAACTAGACTTACTGATTCTGGTTTATCAATTACAAAATGGCAATTGTTTTCAGGAATACTTCCACCATTATCAATTAAACATTGGAATGAATATTTTGAACTGTATAAAAAGATACCAGAATATAAGTTGCAAAATTTTTCAATGACATTAGAGGAGTTTAAAGTAATCTTTTGGTGGGAATATATACATAGATTGTTAGGGAGGGTAATAGGTGTCCTTTTCGCCATACCATTAATTTATTTTTCAATAAAATTAGGAATGAAAAAAACTCTTAATTTTTATTTTATCTTTTTATTAATTTGTTTACAGGGATTTATTGGATGGTACATGGTCTCCAGCGGATTAATCAATAGAGTTGATGTGAGTCACTATAGATTAGCATTACATTTAGTATTAGCTTTTGTAATTCTTTCATTAATTTTTTGGAATTATTTAATCTTTGCAAATGTAAAGCCAAGTAAAATTAAAATAGGTAACTTTTTTCCAATTTTATTTATTTTATTGTTATTTATCCAACTAATGATAGGAGCTTTTGTTTCCGGTATGGATGCTGGAAAAATATATAATTCTTGGCCATTAATGGGATCAAGTTTTTTTCCAGATGATAATAGTATAATTAATTTATTTACTTTATCAGTATTTAACGAACCATCAATGGTTCAATTTTTTCATAGAAATTTAGCATACTTAATATTGATATTTTATTTAATTTTATTAATAAAAATATACAAAAATAAAATTGCACATTATTTTAAAATTATAAATATAATTGGTTTATTATTAATATTACAAGTAGGACTTGGTATATGGACTATACTATCTGGTGCACAGATTTTAATTTCTTCTATGCACCAAATAAGTTCAATTTTTTTAATTAGTTCAAGTATTTACTTTTTATATTTAAATACAAAAAACTAACTTACAGCTTTAAGTTTAGCTCCCCCAGATGCTTTTAATGCTTGATCTAAATCAGCTAAAATATCATCCGGATGTTCAATACCTATTGATAGTCTAACGTAACCAGGAGTAACTCCTGCAGCTAGAAGTTCTTCAGATGTTAATTGACTATGAGTGGTTGTTGCTGGATGAATAGCTAAACTTCTAGCATCTCCAATGTTAGCTACGTGGTAAAACATTTTTAAAGACTCAATAAACTTTTTACCTGCCTCTACACCACCTTTAACTTCAACACCAACTAGTCCACCATTTCCACCTTTGAAATATCTTTTTGCTCTATCTCCAACTTCACCTTTGTGGATATTGGGATAAATAACTCTTTCAACATTTTTGTGTTTGGTTAAAAAATCCACAACTTTTTGTGCATTAGAACAATGCTGCTTCATTCTTAATGCTACTGTTTCCATTCCTTGAATTATTCCAAAGGCATTATCTGGTGCTAATGCAGATCCTAAATCTCTTAGCAAAACTACTCTAGCACGTACAGCATACGCAACATTTGCACCAGTTAGTTCTGGAACAACTTTACCCCACACGGCTCCTCCATAACTTGGATCTGGTTCATTAAAAAGTGGTTGTCTTTTGGGATCAGCAGTCCAATCAAAGTTACCACCATCTACTAAACAGCCACCAATTACTGTACCATGACCACCTATAAATTTAGTTAAAGAATGAATAACGACTGCAGCTCCATGTTCTATTGGTTTACATATAACAGGAGCAGCTGTGTTATCCATAATTAATGGAATGTTATGTTTTCTACCTATATCAGATACTTCCTTTATTGGAAAAACACGTAAGTATGGATTAGGCAAGGTTTCAGCATAAATACATCTTGTCTTTTCATCAATTTGCTTTTCAAAGTTCTTAGGGTCTGTGGGATCAGCGTACCTAACTTCAATTCCAAGTTTTTTTAATGTATGTGTAAACAAATTTACTGTTCCACCATAAAGATCAGTCGAACTAATAAAATTATCACCTGCTTGACAACAATTTGTTATAGCAAATGTTGATGCAGCTTGTCCCGACCCAACACTTACGCACGCAAGGCCGCCTTCTAACGCTGCAACTCTTTTTTCAAGAACATCATTTGTTGGGTTCATTATTCTTGTATAAATATTCCCAAATTCTTTAAGCGCAAATAAGTTTGCCGCAGTACCTGTATCTTTGAATTGATAAGATGTAGTTCTATAAATCGGAACAGCTACAGCTGTTGTAGCAGGATCACTTCTATATTCACCTCCATGCAATGCAATAGTTTCTGGATTTTTTATCTCTTTTGTCATTTTTTCCCTCCATTTATTTAATAACTTCGACATTTTCGCTGAAAATCAATTGATGTAAAGCTTTTAATAGCCTTTAAAGTTTGACTTTATAGGTAAATGTCAGTAATTATGCGCAAAAAACAATGACAAATTTTATTAAAAAAAGTGAAATTAAAAACAATTGGTTTTTGATAAATGCTGAAAATGCAATTGTAGGTAGATTAGCAGCTTACATATCTACGTTATTAAGAGGTAAGAATAAAAACCAATATTCACCCAATATGGACAACGGCGATTTTGTTGTTGTAACAAATATAGAAAAAATAAAATTTAGTGGAAAAAAACTAAATGATAAAAAATATTATCGTCATACAGGGCACCCTGGAGGTATAAAAGTTACTACACCTTCTGTATTGTTTGAAAAAAAACCTGAAGAGATTTTAAAACTTGCTGTAAAGAGAATGTTGCCAAGTGGACCTTTAGCGAAAAAACAGTTATCAAAACTAAAAATATATAAAGGCTCGTCTCATCCTCATGAAACACAAAATCCAAAGATTGTTGATTTTGTTAACCTTAATAAAAAAAATAATTTAACTGCTAATTAATATGGAAACACAATCAATTAATCAAAAAGAAGGTAATGTTGTTAATCTTGATTTTAAAGACTCAAAATATGCAACAGGAAGAAGAAAAAAATCAATTGCAAAAGTTTGGGTTAAAAAAGGATCTGGAAATATTTATGTAAATGGAAAAAAGATGGTTGAATACTTTTTAAAAGCTAATTTACAAATAGCAATATTCCGCCCTTTGACTATAGTAAAAAGAGAATCAGAGTACGACGTAAGATGCTCAGTTAAAGGTGGAGGCCTTACAGGTCAAGCTGGAGCTATAATTCATGGTTTAGCTAGAGCTATAGTACTTCATGAGCCAGACCTCAAACCAACATTAAAAAAAGAAAACCTTACCACCAGAGATTCAAGAGCCGTAGAACGTAAAAAATACGGCAGAAGAAAAGCTAGAAGAAGCTTCCAATTTTCAAAAAGATAAATTAATTAATTTTAGCTTAAGATTAATTACTGTATAATTTACAATATGAAAGATTCTATTAATATTGCTATAGCTGGAGCAACTGGATACATAGGTTTAGAATTAATAAAAATTTTATCTAAGCATCCAAACGTAAAAATTGTATACCTATGTGCAACAAAAAACATAGGGAAAAAAATTTCTTTTTTTGATAAAAGTTTAAAAGCTAAAAATTTGCCAAAAATTTCGAAACTAAAAGATATTCATTGGTCTAAAATAAATCTAATTTTTACCGCTCTTCCAAATGGAGAGGCTCATAGAATAGCAAAGATTTTACCAACACATACAAAACTAATTGATCTGTCAGCTGACTTTAGACTTAAAAATCCTAATGAATATAAAAAATGGTATGGTATAAATCATAAATCAAAGAATTTAATCCAAAAATCAATTTATTCAATTACAGAATTTCAGAAAAAGAGAATTAATCAATATAATATTATATCTTGCCCAGGGTGTTACCCAACTTCTGTGCAGCTACCTCTCATACCTTTAATTGCTGCCAACTTAGTTAAATCAACAAATATTATTATAGACTCAAAATCTGGTTATTCTGGTGCGGGAAAAAAAATTAAAAAGAAGTTTAAATTTAAAAATTTGTATGATTCAGTATCTGCCTATGGAGTTGGTTCTCATAGGCATTTGTCTGAAATAGATCAAGAATTATCTAAAGCAGCTAATAAAAAAATTAATGTAACTTTTACACCTCATTTAATACCAATGTTTAGAGGGATATTGTCTACAATTTACTTAGAAATAAAAGGTAAAAACAAACCGCTACAAATATATAATTTTTTAAAAAGATTTCATAAAAATAATTTTTTTGTGAGAATGGCCCCGTTTAATAAATCAATCGGCACAGGAGATGTAATGAATACAAATTTTTGTAATATTTCTGTATGCAAAGATAGAGTATCAAAAAAAATTATTATAATCTCTGCAATTGATAATTTACTAAAGGGAGGATCTGGACAAGCAGTTCAAAATATGAATGTAGCTTATAATCTTAAGGAATTTATTGGACTAGTATGAGATACTTTTATTTATTTGCAATTTTGATTTTAACTTCAAGCTGTACAACAAATAAAGGAGTGTATTGGTGTGGAGATCATCAATGTATAAACAAAAAGGAAAAAGAAGCATATTTTAAAAAAACAATGATTGTCGAGATGCGACAGCTAGATAAATCTAAAAGAGACAGTTCTGAATACGAAAAATTATTAAAGCAAGCCAAAATAGATGAAAAAACAAGAATTCAAAATGAAAAACAAATTAAAAAACAAATTAAAATAGATGAAAAAAAAAGGATTAAGGATGAAAAAAAAAGACTTAAAGAGGAAAAAAAGAAACTTAAAAATGAAGAAAAAATGAGTAAAGAAACTCAAGAGAGTGTATTAGAAGAAAAACAACAACCAGAAGAAACAGTTTCAATTGATCAAATTGATGAAATTGAAGAAATTGAAGAAATTGAAGAAATTGTTAAAACTGAAGAAAACTTTAATTTAAATAGTAATGAAGGTGAAACTTCTGGTGGATCTAGTTTTGATAAAATTTATGATATGATTACAAAACGTAATGATTCTAAATCTTATCCTGATATAAATGATATTCCTGAATAATAAATATGAATAAAAAAAATGTTAATCTTGGAATTATTGGACTAGGACAAATCGGCAGCAGATTATACAAAGAAGTAATATTAAAAAGAAAAGATATTGAAGTTAAAACAGGAAAAAAAATTAATATAATAGCTATATCTGCTAAAAGTATTAAAAAAAAAAGAAATTTTTCATTTAATAGAAAAATATTTTTTAAGAATCCTTTAAACATATCTAATAACCCAAAAGTTGATATCATTTTTGAGTTAATAGGTTTACCAGGAGGAATTTCAAAAAAAATTGTTGAAACTGCATTAAAAAATAAAAAACACGTAATTACAGCTAATAAAGCATTGATAGCAAAAAATGGTGACTATTTGTCTAAATTAGCAGAAGCCAATAAAGTTAATCTTGAGTTCGAGGCTGCTGTCGGTGGTGGAATTCCAGTATTAAGGACAATAAAAGACGGACTTATTACAAATAAAATAAACAAAGTAGTAGGAATATTAAATGGAACTTGCAACTATATATTGACAAAAATGGGCAGTTCTAAAGAGTCTTTTTCCAATGTTTTAAAAAAGGCTCAATTACTCGGTTATGCCGAACCACGAAATCCAAAATTTGATCTTAATGGTGCAGACACATTAGCTAAAGTGAGAATTCTTTCTGCTTTAGCTTTCAATAAAAAAATTTCTTCAAATCAATGCTTAATGGATGGAATCGAAAATATAGAGTTAAAAGACATTGAAATGGCAGATAGATTAAATTTCAGAATAAAATTGTTGGGTATCACTGAGCTTATAAATAATAAATTATTTGAGAGAGTTCATCCATGCTTAATACGTAAAGATAAATATATAGCTAATATAAATGGGGCGATGAATGCGGTTATTTTGAATGGAAAACCAGTTGGTCAAAGTGTCTTGCAAGGCGAAGGAGCTGGTCCTGGACCTACATCATCAGCTTTAATGTCAGATTTATTATCAGTTTTAAGAGGAAATATTAAGTATCCTTTTGGCCTACCTCATATTAAAAGGAAATCAATTCGTAATTACGATATAAATCTTTACAGCAATTCTTTGTATTTGAGATTTGAAGTTAATGATCGGCCAGGAGTCTTGTCATCAATTACTAAAATTTTTACAAAAAATAAAATTTCAATTAAAAATTTAATACAAAATCCTAACAAGCTAAATAATAAAGCTTCAATTGTTATTATAACACATGCTAATTCAGAAAAAAATTTTAAAAAGTTATTTGTTGGTCTTTCTAAGAATAAATATGTCATTAAAAAACCTATTTTCATAAGAATTGAAAAAAATTAAATGATTGTAGATAAATCTTTTATTAAATTACTCTCCCATTCAACAGAACGTGCAGCTTATGGAGCATCTTTATTTCTAGGCAAGAATGATAAAATTGCTGCTGATGAGGGCGCAGTAGATGAAATGAGAAAGGTTCTTAATACTATTAAAATGAGAGGTAGAATTGTTATAGGTGAAGGTGAAATGGATGAAGCTCCAATGCTCTATATTAATGAGAAAGTTGGTTTAAATACAGGACCTTTATTAGATATAGCTGTAGATCCATTAGAAGGTACTAATTTCGTAGCAAAGAATTTACCAAATGCTTTATCAGTTTTAGCAGCAACAAATAAGGGTGACTTACTTAATGCACCAGATATGTATATGGATAAAATTGTCATAGGAAAAAATCTTCCATCAAATATTATAGATTTAGATTTTGGAGTAGAAAAAAATATAAAATTACTAGCTAAAGCAAAAAATGTTAAAATGAATGATTTGACAGTTTGTCTATTAAAAAGACCTAGACACGATGATATTGTTAAATCTCTAACAGGACTAGGTGTAAAAATTAAATTTATTAGTGATGGTGATGTTTCAGGAGCGATATCTGTAGCTTATCCAGAAAAAAAAATCGACATGTATATAGGTATTGGTGGGGCCCCAGAAGGTGTTTTGGCAGCTGCAGCTTTAAAATGTCTAGGGTGTCAAATGCAAACTAGATTGCACTTTCAAAATCCAAGTGAAAAGTCAAGGGCAATAAAATTTGGAATAAAAGATTTAAATAAAAAATACAACATTAATGATATGGTCAAAGGTGATGTTATCTTTTGTGCTACAGGAGTATCAAATGGGGATTTTGTTAAAGGCATTAAAGATAATGGCAATTTATTTTATTCAGAAACTTTAGTTTTACATTACAGCAGTAAAACAAAAGATATATATAAAAATAACACTAAAAAATGAATACCACTTCAGTTACCGGAAAAAACTGGATTTATAAAAAATTCAATTCTCCATATGTAAATGGTCTGATCGAAAGATATTCATTGAATGAAACGCTAGCAAAATTAATATCATTTAGAAAAGATCATGTGGAGAACATTGATCTCTTTTTAGACCCAAAAGTTAAAAATTTGCTACCAAACCCAATGTGTTTAAAAGACATGAAAACGGCTGTTGATAGAACTTTTAAGAGTATTAAAAATTCTGATTTAATCTGTATATTCGGAGATTATGATGTAGATGGGGCTACCTCGACAGCACTTCTCGCAAAATATTTTTTGTCATTAAACCAAAAAATTAAAACTTATATTCCAGATAGGCAGAAAGAAGGTTATGGGCCAAGTCTTGCTGGTTTTAAAAAATTAATTTCTTCTGGAGCAAATATTATATTTACGGTTGATTGTGGAACTCTTTCATATAAACCAATTCAACTAGCTCAAAATTACAATGTTGATGTTATAGTATTGGATCATCATCAATCTGAAATAAAACTTCCAAAAGCTTATGCTTTAGTTAACCCTAATCGATACGATGATGAATCAGGTTTAAATTATTTATCAGCAGTTGGCGTATGTTTTATTTTTCTAGTAGCATTAAATAAAAAGTTAAGAGAAGAAAAATGGTTTGAAAATAATAAAATTCTAGAGCCAAATTTAATTGATTATCTTGATTTAGTATCACTAGGAACTGTTTGTGACTTGGTTCCATTAGTTGGATTAAATCGCGCAATAGTAAAACAGGGATTACAGATTTTAAAAAATAGAACTAATTTAGGATTAAAAGTTTTGTATGATCTTTGCAATATTCAGTCAAGTCCATCAACTTTTGATTTAGGTTTTGTTTTAGGCCCAAGAATTAATGCTGGTGGTAGAGTTGGAAAGTCTTCCAATGGAGCAGATTTGATGATTTCTAGTGATATCCAAATGGCAAATAAAATAGCGCTAGAATTAGATAAATCTAATAAAGAAAGAAAGAGTATAGAAATGTTACTTTTTAATAAAATTGATGCAGAGGCAAAAAAGTTTTCTAAAGATCCAGTTCTTGTTTTATCTGGTAATAATTGGCATGAAGGTGTAATTGGTATTATTGCATCAAGAATTAAGGAAAAATATAAAAAACCAACAGTAATAATTTCTTTTAATAAAAACAAAGGCAAGGGTTCTGCTAGATCAATAATCGGTTTTGATATTGGAAGTCAAATTATCAAAGCTGTACAACTTAAAATCCTAGAAAGTGGAGGAGGGCATAAAATGGCTGCTGGGTTTTTGATTGATAAAAGTAAAATTTTAAAATTAAGAAGTGAGCTTATCAAAAATTTTAATAAAAAAAATGATGAATTTTCTACTAACATAAATTTATATTTAGATGGAGTTTTGTCGCCTAGTGCATTAAATGAAAATTTTTTTAAAGATATAGATAAACTTGGTCCATTCGGGTCTGGTAATGCTGAACCTAAATTTGCGATTGAACAATTAAAAATACTTTCTACTACTTTTGTCGGAGAAAATCATTTAAAAATTATTCTACTAGGAAAAGATGGCTCTACATTCAAAGCATTTGCTTGGAATGCAAGAAATACGTTACTCCAATCATATCTTGAGAAAAACCAAAAAAGAAAAATAAATATTGCTGGAAATATTAGACTTAATGAATGGCAAGGTAAAAAAGAAGTCCAATTTAATATAATAGACATTGCTGTTGCTTAAAAAATATATATATCATATAAAATCAATGAAAACGGGGCGTAGCGAAGCCTGGTATCGCGGCTGGTTTGGGACCAGTAGATCGCAGGTTCAAATCCTGCCGCCCCGACCATGAGAATTATGAGAAAAGCAAAAATATATAAACCTAGCAAAACAGCAATGCAATCTGGAAAAAGAAACACTAAGAAATGGCTTTTAAAGTTTGATACTTTAGACACAGGTATTAATCCTCTTACAGGCTGGGAAAATTCAAAGGATACAATGTCAGAGGTAGTTTTAGAATTTTCAACTAAAATTGATGCTATCAATTATTCTAAAAAGAATAACATTGATTATTATGTTACAGAACCAGAAACTCGTAAATTGATAAAAAAATCTTACACAGATAATTTTTTAAAGTAATCAAATGATTAAAAGTTTTTTTTTTAGTAAAAAGTGGCGTTTATGGGCATGGGGTGGTTTTACATTTATAATAGGATCGCTTTTAGCTCAAACGTGGATAGATGTAAAAATTAATGAATGGTATAAAGGGTTTTATGATCTTTTACAAAAACCTACAGAAAATGATATTTCAGATTTTTGGGATGGAATTTTTACATTTTTAAAATTAGCAATTCCATATGTAATAATTTATACGATTACAAATTATTTTACTCGTCTTTATGCCTTCAGATGGAGGGAGGCAATAACATTTGCTTATATGCCTTATTGGAAATCAATTGATGCAAAAGTTGAAGGTGCATCTCAAAGGATTCAAGAAGATTGTATGAATTTTGCAAAAATTGTTGAAAGTATTGGACTACAAGTTGTTAGAGCAATAATGCTTTTAATTGCTTTTACACCTATCTTGTGGGGTTTATCATCAAATGTTATCTTGCCTTGGCTTAAAGATATTAACGGCTCACTAGTATGGATCTCATTAACAACCAGTTTAGGAGGAATTCTAATAAGTTGGCTTGTTGGTTATAAACTTCCTGGTCTTGAATATAATAATCAAGTAGTTGAAGCCGCTTTTAGAAAAGAATTAGTATATGGTGAAGATGATCGAATTAATTATGTTCAGCCTCCCACAGTATTAGAATTATTCACGGGTATAAAATTTAACTATCACCGTTTATTTCTTCATTATGGATATTTTGATTTGTGGGTAATCCTTTATAATCAAGTTATGGTTATAGTTCCTTACATAATTATGGGACCTGGTTTATTTGCAGGAACAATGACATTGGGAATACTTATACAAACATCAAGTGCATTTAGAGAGGTTCATAGCAGCTTTTCTCTATTTATCAATAATTGGACACGTATTACTGAATTAAGATCCATTTTTAGAAGATTAAATGAATTTGAAATAGCCATAGGTTACAAGGAAGGAGATAGTAGGGCGGGCATCTTAAAATCTTAATATGGATCTATTAATTAAGCTTTTTGACGTTCTTTTTCCTGTTTTTTTTATTATAGGAATAGGCTTTTGGTATGGCAAAAAAGACCCTAAATTCAACACTAATTTCATAACCACTTTTGCTGGTAATTTTGGTTTACCTGCTATTATTTTTTATTCACTCACTACCACAAACATAAGCATAGATTTGTTTTTAAGATTTTCTTATTACATAACCTTATATGTTCTAATTTTTTCTGTAATAGGAATTATAATTTTAAAAATATTACGTAAAGACATTTATAGGTTACTCCCACCACTAATTTTACCAAATACTGGTAATATGGGTATGCCTCTTTGTTTATTTGCTTATGGGAAAATGGGTTTAGCTATAGCTACAGCGGCAACAGCAATGATTTTAGTTTTTCATTTTAGTGTTAATATTCTTTTAGCTAGTAAAAAATTCTCTATAAAACCATTGTTAAATTGTGTTCCTGTATATGCCTTACTTATTTCTCTATTATTTGTATATTTTCAAATCCCATCACCAAAATTTTTAGAAAATGCAACTTTTTTAATTGGTTATTCAACAATATTTCTAGTTTTGATGTCGCTTGGTGTAGCTCTGTCAAAATTAAAAGTTTTTTTATTTAAGGAAACTTTAATTTATTCTCTTACAAGAGTTATTATTGGACCTATTGTTGGTTTTTCTTTTGTTAAATTCTTTAACTTAACTGGTGTTGAGGCTGGAGTTATGTTTATTCAAGCATCCATGCCATCAGCTATTCTTACTTATCTAGTTAGTAAAATATACTCACCTAAAAAAATTTCCGATAGTATTGCCAGCACTGTTGCTTTATCTACATTCTTGTCTTTTTTTACTTTAATTGTTGTAGTTTTCATTTCTTTGAAATATTTTAACTAATAGTGAAAGCTATTACTTATAATTTATTAGCATGGGCTATTTTGCCATTCATGGATACCATAGCTAAGTACTTAAGTGCAGAACTATCTTTTTTTCAAATTACTTGGGCTAGATATTTTTTTACTGTCTTTTTCACTTTACCATTTATGTTTTTTTTCTTTCGAAAAAATTTAACCAGATCAACACATCCTAAATTACAAATTTTTAGAGGTTTAACTTTGTTTTGTGCAAATGTATTATTTTTTTATTCTATTTCAGTAATATCTATGGCTAAAGCTTTAACACTTGCTTTTGTAGCACCTTTAATTACTACTGCATTATCTCCTTTTTTCCTAAATGAAAAAGTAGGATTTAGAAGATGGTCTGCTGTAATAATTGGTTTTATAGGTAGTTTGATCGTAATTAGACCAGGATTTATTGAATTTAATTTAGCTAGTTTTGCTGCACTCGGAACTGGTTTTTTTTATGGTATATATCTTGTTATAACTCGAAAGCTTCACACCTCAGACAACCCTTTATTAACTTTATTGCTAACTGGTGTAGTAGGGGCAATAATAGGTTCGTTTATTGTACCTGTTGTTTGGATTAATCCTACTTTTAATCAATGGTCTCTACTTGCTTTGATGGGTATCTTTGCATGCCTTGGTCACTTATTTTTAATATTATCACTTAAGTACGCTGATGCTTCAAAACTTGCTCCATTTGGCTATTTTGAAATTGTTACAAATGTAATGCTCGGTTATTATTTCTTTTCTGATTTTCCAAATTATTGGACGTGGCTTGGCTTGACGATAATTATAAGCTCTGGTATTTACATTTCATTTAGGGAAAAAACTAATCTTCTTGTTAAGTAAATCTTCTTAAAGTATTACTTTAAGTATTTATAAATATTTAATAAAATCAATAGTTTATATTCAATAGTTAATATAAATTATAATATAATAATCTTATAAAAATAAATGCTAAATAAGCTAGTAAAAACAAGCATTTTAAAGCACTTTAAAAAAAAAGTAGTTTTACATGGGATACAATATAAAAAAATACATATAAATAGGGGTTAAATTAAGCATAATTTAAAATAAAAACTGTTTTTGAATTAAAAGATTTCTAAGGGTTGCAGTATAGGAATATAGCGTTTAAACGGCCGTAGAAGGGGCAATTTCACGAATTCTATGTTAGATGCTACAACTAGACGGTGAAATATGTTATTAAACAAAAAATTCGTAAAAAGACATAAAAAACAGCATTAATTAAGGGTTTTTTGAGTATTTAGAATGTAATTTTGCTTCTCTTTTGGGGCCAACTAACAATAAGGTCCAAGCTGACTTTCCATCAGGAATCTTAAGGCTATGACGACTATTATACCTTCTAAACCCTATATAACCCGGTTTCCTCCAAAAAGTACCCTTTTCTGTAGTTTCCCAGTAGCCACCTTTAAGAATGATAGTAATATATGACCAGTAATGGTCATGTAAGTCTCCTAAATCGCTTTTTAGAAGCTTATGTATAAAAATATTGAAAGGAAACCACTTCGGTCTATGTCTAAAAAGTAGATAATAGCGGACCACAAAGGGCTCTGCAGCCTTATAATCGGGCCAACTTGGTCCACGATCCAGAATAATTTTTTTTCTCTTAGAGTACATAACCTTTTTAATTATAATTCATTACTTGACATCGTCAAATTTCTGAGTTATTAATTTCCGATAATTAATGGTTATCGGAAAAATATGGTTAATATTATAACAGATGTTAAAAGTCTTGAAATAGAAACTTTAAAGAACCTTAAAAGTTCTAAGGCTTTAAACACGCTTAGAGCTTACAAAGCAGATTATAAAGATTTTTCACTTTTTTGTATTAAAAATGGTTTTCAACCAATGCCATCTCAACCAAAAATTATAACCCTTTATTTAACCTATCTATCAAAGACATGTAAATTTAGCACATTAAAACGTAGATTGGCTTCAATAAGCGTTATTCATAAGCTTTCTGGTCATTATATTGACGTAAAACATCCAATGATTACAGAAAATTTAATGGGAATAAAACGTGTTTTAGGTACTCATCAAAAAGCAAAAAAACCTATTTTAATCAATGAGTTAAAATTAATTATTAATGCAATAGATAAAGATAAAAATGAAATAAATAAGTTGAAAAATAGAAGTTTAATACTTCTTGGTTTTTCTGGTGGATTTAGACGTTCTGAACTTGTAGCTATAAATTATGAAGATATAGATTTTGTAACTGAAGGCGTAAAAGTGTTTGTAAAAAGATCAAAAACTGATCAATCAGGTGAAGGGATGACGAAGGGAATCCCCTACTTTTCAAATTCTCAATACTGTCCTGTAATATCATTAAAAAAATGGATTGATAAATCACAAATCAAGTCAGGAAAAATTTTTAACATATCAGACAAGAGTGTAGCCTTGATAATAAAAAAATACACTTCTTTAGCTGGATTAGATTCAAATAAATACTCAGGACATAGTTTACGATCAGGTTTTGCTACTTCTACGGCTGAATTAGGAGCCGAAGAAAGAAGTATAATGGCTATGACGGGACACAAAACAACACAAATGGTAAGAAGATATATTCAAGAAGCCAATTTATTTAAGAATAACGCTTTGAATAAAATTAAAATTTAATATGAACTTATTAAAAAAAATTTATTATGAAAAGTATACAAAAAAATCGTATTCAATAAGCAATGTTGATTTAGTTATTGATAGAGTTTTTTCGAAATTGAATAATGGAATTTATATTGATGTAGGATGCAATCATCCAATTAAAAATAACAATACATATTTATTACATAAAAGAGGATGGTCTGGAATAAATATAGATTTAGATTTAAAATCAATAAAAGAATTTAAAAAACTTAGACCAAATGATTATAGCATCAAAAAGGTAGTGTCTGATAATGAAGAAATAAAAAATATTTACTTTTATCATGAAAGATCTTCAATTAATACATTAAGTAAAGAATTGGTAGATTATAGAAAAGATAAACCAAAAAAAATAATAAAAGAAAAGTCCACCACGCTAGATAAAATAATTGAAGAATCACCTTTTAGGAATAAAACGATTAATTTAATTTCTATTGATGTAGAAAATCATGAATATGAAATACTAAAGAATTTTGATTTCGATAAATATAACACTGATATGGTTGTTGCAGAATATACCGACATAAGACAAAAAAAACTAGAAATTTATGAGCAATCAATAGAATTTATAATGAGCAGTAAAATATATAATCTCTTAATAAGTAAAAAATTTAAACTAATTAATTGGATAAATTCAGACCTAGTTTTTGTAAGAAATAATTTTTTTAGTAAAGTTTAAATTAAGTTTATATAATTTTGTTGAGTATTTGATTGCTTAGTAGATTAAATTTAGATCTATAAATAGGATGATAATTTTTCAGGCATGTTGTAAACCTTTTATAAAAATTCAGTTTATTTTCTTCTAATATGTCAATTTTTTTATTATCAAATGAATTTGCTGCATGAGTAATTGATCCATGGCAAGAGATTAATATTTTTGTTTTTCTTAACAGAGACTCCAGATCATCAAATGAAGGCTTATAAATGAAATAAACTAATTTATTTTTGTTTTTTTTTAAAAAAATTTTGTCACTTATTTTTTTGAAATAATTTTTTTTAAGTTCATCAATTAATGTAAAGTCTACTAACCCTGTAGTAATTAAAACATCATTTAAATCAGAGATTGTGTCCAAAAAAGTAACAAATTCGTTATAATTTGGTGAAATGTTAGTATATTTACTTATATAAAGTTCGCTAAACCATTTTTCATCAAAATGTATATGAATATAATCAGATATTTCAATTTCACTAGAGAACTTATTATTAGTTTTATCTTTTAAAAAATTAAAATGATTAATTTTTCCATTTATGTTTAAATAACTTAAAAAGTCTTGAAATATTTGATTTAAATTTGTTTCATCGTCGTCTTTAAAAAACTTAATATTAAAAATTTTATAGATTTTTTTAATTTTTGGAGTGAGTGCAACTTTATTCTTAGACCTAATTAAGCAAGATGTAATTATTGATCTTTCTTTGCCATCAAAAACAAATACATAATCAAATCTTTTTTTTATTAACTTGAAAATAAAGAAAATTTTTAGGAATATATTGGACGGGAATTTATATACTTCGTCAAAAATATTTAAACCTTTTGCATATTCATAATTTTTTTGCGATGCTATGAGCGTAATATTTGAATTTTTAATGTTTTTTTTTATTGAAATTATTGCTGGACATGAAACAAGCAAATCTCCTATCCGATCGGTCCTAAATATTATAATATTATTATCCATTCAGAGGTTATATATTATTTATTCCATAAGTATTTTTGATTTAAATTTATATCAAAAGTTTTTTCTATTAGATACTTTGAAATAATTTGGGAATTAAAATATTTATAATATTTTTTTTGTCCATTTTTTGCAATTTTAATTCTTAATGAATTATTTCTTTTATAATATGATAACTTCCTAGATAAATCTTCTATATTTTTGTAAAAAACTACCTCATCATTATCAAAAAAATCATCAAGTTGAGTTTTAATATCGATGAATGTCATTAATCCATTTCCAATCAATGATGAAATTCTATTGCTTGAATAATATTTTACAGAATTTGTTCTGCTTAAATTTAATCCCATTTTTGCTTTATTTATTGAGCGATAAAAATCTTCTGACCATATTGGCTGCCTATTCTTATAACCATAAATATCAAAAATTATATTAGGGTTTTTTTGAAGCAGTTTTTCTACAAAAGGATATCGTTCATCTGTTTTGTCCTCTTTTAAAATCCCTCTATTAACACCATGACTCATAGTAAAAAAAAGGTCATAAATAGGAGTTGTGTTTTCATATACATTTAATCTTTCTACATTTTTATCAACAGGTATTGGCATATATGAGTATTTATCTTTATTTTTAATAAAATTTAATACAGAAGGGTGTGTGGTAATAAAGTTATGGTCAGTAACAGAATCGTATTTTAATAATCTTTCTTGATTTAATAGCGGATCGGGACCATTAGGATGCAAGTTATCCTCAAACCATTGTATCACCTTTAAATCTTTCTTATGTTTTTTTATCTGTTCAAAAGTTTCAAGATATAGATTATCTGAATGACCTAAAATAATAAGATTTGGCGAATAATTTTTAACAGTTTCAATAAAAAGCTTGTTTAAATAGTTTATTCCTGTTTTAGCACTTACTGCCCTATTGAATCTAATCGTATCTCTATCACTAATATTTACTACATCATGACCTAGCCTAATTAATCCATTTGAAATCTTTTTAGCTATAGATATAAAATAAAGCCTATTAAATAATCTATTACCAAAGTTAGAGATATGTAAAATCTTTAGTTTGGTCTTTTTTAGAATAGAAAATTTAAATTCTTTAAAAATTTCATCTCTATAAGAATCAATTTTTTTTGTATTAATTGACAAATTATGAAAAACCTTTTTATAGGAATCTTTTTGTAACTTTAGTCTTGATTTGTTATCTTTTATTAAATTTTCTATTTTACTATATAGATTTTTTGCGTTTAAATTAGATATGTATAAAGCGTGAGGTGTTGTTTCAACCAAACCTCCTTTTTTAGAAATAATTGTTGCACATCCTCTTGAAGCAGCTTCCATAGATGTTCTCCCAAAAGGTTCTTCCCAAAAGGATGGCGCCACAGAAATACTTGTTTGTGCATATAGATCTAATGTCTTTTCATGACTGATCCAGCCCATGTACTTTAAATTTTTATGTTTAAAATTATATTTTTCTCTAGGTTCGTCCCCTACTATAATACCTTTCCAATTCTTGTATTTATTTAGAATCTTAACTATTACATTGCCAAATAAATGAAAACCTTTTGATTTATTTAATTTTCCAACAAAGGATATAATTTTCTTTTTATTTGGAAACTTCTTAATTGGATCGATACTTGGATATATAACTATACATTTACTATCACTTTTACGATCTAAGCCTTCAAAAAATTTCTCCATTACCCAATTACTTACGAAAATTAATTTTTTACATTTGTCTAGTAGTTCCTTTCTTTCAGTAACAGTCTTTGACCCTCCTAAAGCTAAAGGGTTATTATGAAAAATTAAAACAAGATTAATTGAAATATTTTTTTTTAATAAATAGTGTATGTATGAAGGTCGATTATGTATTTCTATTAAACCAAACTTTATATTTTTTATTAACCTAATAAATTTATCCACATAGGCAATGTTTTTACTTTTAAAAGTATAATTGCCAAAATTAATATTTGTATACTTTTTCTTATCAATGATGTCTTCTAAATTGTCAGTATTACCATAAACTTTTATATTTTTTTTGTATGAACTTCTTTTATTAAAATCTTTAATCCATATAGAGGCTGATCCTGCGTTCGATTTAGTAAAATGATCTTTAAATGGAAGCAATACTGCTATTTTTTCTTTTTTCATTTATAACGTTCTTTAATAAAATTTCTAAATTTTCTATTTTTCTTTATATAATATTCTCTGGAAATAGCTTCTTTTTTCGTAATATATATTTCGTAATACAATACTTTCCATTTTCTGCCTCTGGTAAACTTAGCTCCTCTTCCTTTGTTGTGTAATTTAAGTCTTTTTTTTAAATTATTTGTATATCCAACATAGGTAGTTAATTTCTTCTTTTTTTTATTTCCAAGTAAATAAACAAAAAAAACCATTTATTAAGATAATAATTTTATTAAGCAATTGTTTGTAACCACAAAACGAAAACAAAAAAACTAAAAAACAATACAATTTAGTCTTTTTTGGCGGTCCCAAGGGGAATCGAACCCCTCTTTCGAGGATGAAAACCACGTGTCCTAACCGATAGACGATGGGACCTATTAAATTAAATCTGTATTTATTATATATTAAATGTAGTTTCAATAATCAAAGTTATTTATGAAAAACCTTAGAGCCGAAATAGAACAAGCTATTAACACCTATAAATCAGGTAATTTAATAAAAACAGAAACAATTACTAAGAAACTTATATCTGAGAACCCAAAGATAGGCTTTTTATACAATTTGTTAGGACTTACGTTGGTGAGACAAAAACGTATCGAAGAAGCAGAAATAATTTATAAAAAGGGTATTACTGCAGATCCAAAATTTGCAATGATTTATAATAATTTAGGTATGCTTTATATTAAATATAAATCAAACGAAGCAGATGCTGAAAAATTTTATAAAAAAGCCATCGATATAGATCAAAATATATACGAACCTAAAACTAATCTTGGTAATTTATACCATTCAATAAATAAATTTAAAAAATCAATCATGTATCACAAGCTAGCAATTGAAACAAATCCAAAAATCCCTTACTCGTATTTAAATTTAGCAAACGTCTATATAACAATAGGTAGTTTTCATTTAGCTGTTAAGCAACTTAAGGAAGCTATTAAAATAGATTATTATTTTTATCAAGCCCATAGACTTTTAAGTAGAATAATAAAATATACAAAAAAAGAACCTCATTTAAATCAACTAAAAGAACTTTATCAAAAATTGGGAAATAATTTTAGTGAAGATAAAATGCTTTTGGGTTTTGCTTTGGGTAAAGCTTATGAAGATATTAAAGACTACGACCAATCATTCAAATATTATAAAAACTCTAATATAATTAATAAATCAAAAAATAAATTTTTCTTGAAAATAGAAAAAGAAAAATTCAGTAAGATAAAAAGTAAATTTAATAAAGATTTTTTTAAAGAAAAAAGAATAAATGGTTACGAGACCAATAAACCAATATTTATAGTAGGAATGCCACGTTCAGGAACTACGCTGGTTGAACAAATAATATCATCACACAAAGATGTTTATGGTGCTGATGAAATCGAGTTATTGCCAAAGATTCTAGATAATTATTTTGGGAAAAATTATGAAAAAATTGATTCAATTAATAAAGTTGATTTTAACAAAATGGGAAATGAATATATAGATGAGATGAATCGGGTAAGTGAAGACTCGATTCGTTGTACTGATAAACTACCATATAACTTTATTAATATAGGTTTTATTAAATTGATGTTGCCCAAAGCAAAAATTGTTCATTGCTGTAGAAATCCCAAAGATAATATTTTTTCAATTTTTAAAAATTATTTTCCAGGAAATAAAATATCATACTCGTCCGATCTAAGCGAAATTGTAGATTATTATAATCTCTATTCAGACTTGATGAATAAATGGAATTTATTAATGCCTAACTACATAATAAATATAAAATATGAAGACTTAGTTTTAAATAATAAAAAAGAAGTACTTAAAATTCTAAATTTTTGTGATCTAAATTGGGATGACAAATGTCTAAAATTCTATGAAAATACTAGGCCAGTAAAAACAGCTAGCGACATACAGGTTCGTAATAAAATTTATAAAAGTTCGATCAATTCATGGAAAGATTATAAAAAACATTTAATAAAATTTTTTAATAAGTTAGATTAAAATTATAAATATATTTGAAATGAGCACAATTATAAAAATAGGTATAGCTGAACAAAAAGGAAATGAATTAAAAAATGTTAACTCCATTCTTGTAAAAAAAGGTCAAGGAATAGTTGGTGATCGGCACTTTAAATTTGATAATGACATAAGAGAACAAATCACACTTATTGAGCATGAAAATATAATTTTTTTTAATGAATTGAATAAAACTAAGATACAACCTTTAAATTTTAGAAGAAATATAGTTACTCAAAATATCAAATTAAATAATCTTGTTGGTAAAGAATTTAGTGTAGGAGATGTTAAATTAAAAGCTCATGATTTATGCAGGCCTTGCAAGTATTTACAAGACAAACTCAATCAATACAACTTGGTTAAAGAGCTAATCCACAAAGGTGGTTTAAGATGCGAAATTTTGACTAATGGTAAAATTAATGTAGGTGATATTATAAAATAAATAAAATGATAAATTATATTACAACACCATTTAAATGGTTTTTTAGACTTGAAGCAGCAAGTGGACTTGTTCTTCTGTTTGCTGCTATTGTTGCTTTATACTTAAGCAATTCTTTTTTAAGTGATTATTATTTCGATACATTAAATATTCATTTTTTAATTGGTACAGAAAATTTTGGTTTAGATTTAAGTATAATTCATTGGATAAATGATGTGTTAATGGCTATTTTCTTCTTTGTAGTCACGTTAGAAATTAAAAGAGAATTTATACAAGGAGAATTATCAAAGCCTAAACAGGCACTTTTGCCAATTATAGGTGCCGTTGGTGGAATGGTAGTCCCTGCCCTCATTTATATAATTATAAATTTAGAAAACGGATACACATTAAGAGGTTGGGCTATACCGTCCGCAACAGATATTGCTTTTTCAATAGGAGTTTTGTCTCTCCTTGGTACTCGTGTTCCGTTATCATTAAAAGTTTTTCTAGTGGCATTAGCTATTATTGATGATTTAGGCGCAATTGTAATTATTGCTTTTTTCTATTCATCCGATCTTCAATATAACTATTTATTACTGATGTTTGTAACGTTTGTTTTTTTATTAATATTAAATAAACTTGATGTTAAAAAAATTACCCCATATTTAATAGTTGGAATTTTTTTATGGTATTTTACGTTCGGATCTGGAATTCATGCTACTATCTCTGGCGTTCTTTTAGCAAGTGTAATTCCACATAAGAGACATGAAAAGGATTTTTCACTTTTATTAAAAATGGAACATCTTTTATCACCATATGTAGCTTACGGAATCATGCCATTATTTGCATTAGCTAATGCAGGAGTAGTTTTAGAAGGTATGTCTATTTCTACTATGTTATCTCCTGTTCCTTTAGGAATAATTTGTGGACTGTTTATTGGTAAGCAGCTAGGAGTTTTTGTGTTCTCTTATATTTCGGTTAAATTAAAAATAGCTGAAATGCCAACAAATTCTAATTGGATTAAATTTTATGCTGTAGGCATTTTAACTGGTATAGGTTTTACTATGAGTTTATTTGTAGGAAACTTAGCTTTTGTTGATTATTCAGAGAGTATGAGTGGAGTTAAAATAGGAGTATTGGTTGGATCCTTTTTATCTGCTCTTATGGGCTACTTTTTACTGTTGCTTGTGACAAAAAAGAAAATATAAACTAAATATGTTTAATTTATTTAAAAACTCTATAATAATATTAATAATGTCTTTTTTTTCTACAGCATCGTTGGGTAATTACGACAAACTAGCATACGATTTTAATTTTAATGATTTAGACGGAAGTATAATAAGTTTTTCTGAATACAAAAATAAGGTAATTATTGTTGTTAACGTAGCTAGTCAATGCGGATTTACATCACAGTATGAAGATATGCAGAATATATGGGAAAAATATCAGTCAAAAGGTGTAATCCTAATCGGTGTCCCATCAAATGATTTTGGCAATCAAGAACCAGGCAACAGCAATGATATCAAAACTTTTTGTGAAGCAAAATTTGGCATTAGTTTTCCAATGACCGAAAAAGTATCAGTAAAAGGTGATAAAGCACATCCTTTTTATAAATGGGCAAAAGAAAATCATGGAAAATCTGCAATACCTAAATGGAATTTTCATAAAATTATTGTCGGTAAAGATGGAAAGGTTTTTGACACTTTTGCATCAATTACTAACCCATCTTCAAAAAAATTTATTTCTTCCCTGGAGAAAGCTTTAAATTAACTATTTTCTTTAATAAAGTTTTTAATATAATTTTTCAAGGAGAGTGTTCCAAAATATTTATATACTTTATTAGAAAGATTCATGTTTGTTAATGCTGATGCGTACCTCTCTCCTCTTCTTTTTTTTAAATACTTAATTTTAATACCAAACATCCTAGCAACTTCGATTATGCTGTAGCTTTGATGACTAGCAATACTGTAATGTCTACATAAATTCTTCTTCCAAGCAATATAACAAATCATTACGGTATCAAAAATATGTGTAAATCTTCTGGATTGTGTTCCAGGTTTTACGACAGGTAAACTTTTTTTATTTTTGTAATATTCTTCAAAAATACCTATAACAGTTGCCATTTTTCCTTTACTTATTTGGTGTGGTCCATATACGTTATAAAAATAAATTACTTCGTATTTAAAATTAAACCATTTCTTTAAATTTTCTAAAAGTTCTAAATTTTTAGCTTTTGTAAATGCATAAGGAGATAAATTTTTATCACTTCCTCTATTTCCTAGAGAAGCAGATGTTGCTGAGTATATGAGTTTGATTTTATATTTAAGACAAAAATTAAAAACTGCATTAGTACCGATAGAATTAGAGTTAATACAATCATTCATATTAATAAAACTTTGATAAATTCTAGCAAATTCACCAAAATGGAAAACGGCATTAATATTTTTATTTTTTTTAATAACTTTAAATATATTTTTAGTTTCTGCTTTAATATACAAAACTCTTTTATTTTTGATATGATTTTTTTTAAGACCTGAAGAATAATTATCAATACTGATAATTTTGTATTTTGTCTTTGAGATTAGCAATTTAATTAAATTTGTTCCAACAAAACCTGCCCCTCCAGTAATAATAATTGTATCTTTTTTCATTTCTATAAATTTATTTTTAAACCATCATAAGCAGGTAGTACATTTTTTGGCAATTTTCGCAATAGAAAATTATAATCTAAATCAGAGTGCAAATTTGTAAGTATAGTCTTTTTTGGTTTTAATACTTTAGAAATATATAAAGCCTCTTCAAAATTAAAATGCGTTGGATGATTATCAAATCTTAAACAATCAAGTATTAAACAATTTAAATTTTTAAGCATTTTTTGTTTTACTATCGAATAGTCTTTGCAATCACTGATATATGCAACTTTGTTAAATATATAAACAGTGCTCTTTATTCTTCCATGTTTTACCATCAATGTATTAAACTTTATTTTTTCATTACCTTTACCTAAAGAAAATTTCTTTTTTATTAAATTTGCTTTTAGTATCGGAGAGTAATCCTCTGTTTTTTTAAAAAGATATCCATGTGTTCTTTTTAAATATTTTATTGTTACTTGATCACTATAAACATTTATTTTATTCTTACTCTTCCAGTAAAATGGCCTAAGCTCAAACAATCCGTTGGTTTGATCAGCATGTTTGTGTGTTAACAAAACTGAAGATATATTTTTAACTTTGTTAGAAAGAAGTTGATTTCTTATATCTGGTGAAGAGTCTATTAGTATAGAGTTTGAACCTTTTACGATTAGAGCAGAACATCTTGTTCTAAGATTTTTTTTATTTCTTTTACAATTTCCCCAATGACCATCAATCCTTGGTGTACCAACAGAACTTCCACATCCTAATATAATAATTTTTGACATTGTTAGAATTTAAATAATTTAGTGAAATTGTTTGTAGTTTTTTGTCTAACAGTTTGAATATCAATATTTTTAATTTCGGATAATTTTTTAACTGTGTGAATTATGTAAGAAGGTTCATTGCTTTTACCTCTATTTGGTGATGGAGATAAGTAGGGAGAATCAGTTTCAACTAATAATCTTTCTATTGGAATATCTAGAATCGTTTTGGAGAGGTCCACTGAATTTTTAAAAGTAATAATACCACTTACTGAAATATAACAACCAATATCGATTAACTTGTTTGCAAAGTTTTTTGATCCGGTAAAACAGTGAACAATAGTTTTTAATTTTGTATTTTTCATATAACTTTTTAGAATTTCAAGCGTGTCTTTTTCTGCACTTCTAGAATGAACAATTAGGGGAATATCCAAATCAACAGCTGCTTCTATATGTTCAAGAAAAACTTTTTTTTGAATATTTTTGTCGCTGTGATTGTAATAAAAATCTAAACCTGTTTCTCCTACACCTATTATTTTTTTACTTTCCTTTTTATATTTAATAATTGCATTTTTATTTATACTTTCAAAATTTTTTGACTCATGAGGGTGAATACCAATTGTTCCATAAATGTTTTGAAATTTACTAACTATTTTTTTTATTTTTGTAAAGCTATTTAAGGTGGTAGATATTGTTAACAAAATTTTTACATCAGACCTATTAGCACGATCAACGATATTTTCTAAATCATTGTATAATTCTGAGTAATCTAAATGACAGTGAGAATCTATAATCATTAAGTAATTTTTTTAAATAAAATATTCAAAGGTGCAATAGAAATTTTTTCAGAAAGAATATTTTCACCATCTAAAAATGATAGGTTTCTATTACTTTTTTTAACATTTAAAGCATCTAACACTTTGCTTGTTGAGATAGGTATTATTGGATTTAGTAAAATAGAAATTTTAGCAATCTGTTCTAGCGCTAAGTGCAATATATTATTCATACGTTTTACGTTAGATGATTTTAATTTCCATGGCTCTTCATCGTTTATATATTTATTGGTTAAAAAGCTTATATTTATTACTGATTTAATATATGAATTTATATTTTGTTCTTCCATTAAATTTCTTAATTCACCAATTATATTTTTTGTTTCATTTATTATCTTTTGATCAGAATCTAACTTATCTTTATAAGCTTCAACATTATTTGCACAATTATTTTTAATAAACGAGAAAACTCTTTGGCAAAGATTTCCATAATTATTTGCTAGATCGCTATTAATACAATTTTCTAAACTTTTTAAAGAAATATTGCCATCGCTACCATGCGACACTTCTTTCATTAGGTAATATCTGGTTTCATCTATTCCATAAATATCAATAATTTCTAATGGGTTTAAAATATTACCTTTAGATTTAGACATTTTTTCTTCACCAGATAAAATCCATCCGTGACTGAAAATTTTTACTGGAGGTTCTATGTTAGCTGCTAATAGAAAGGCTGGCCAATAAATAGCATGAAATCTTAAAATATCTTTACCTATAACGTGTAATGATGCGGGCCAGAATTTTTTATATAAATCATTATTTAAATTAGGGTAATTGAGAGCACTTAAATAGTTTGTCAAAGCATCTAACCATACATATATTACATGTTTTTCGTTATTTGGAACTTTAATACCCCAAGTGAAAGAAGTTCGACTTATAGAAAGATCTTTAAGTCCACTTTTAACAAAATTAATAACTTCATTGCGTCTAGAAACAGGGATAATAAATTTTTTATTTTTTTCATAAAATTCCAATAATTTATCTTCCCAAGCTGAAAGTTTAAAAAAAAATGACTCTTCCTCAACCCATTCAACTAAAGAACCTGAAAATGTTGAAATTTTCTTTCCATTTTTTTCTACAATTTCATCCGAATTGTAATAGGCTTCATCAGAAACAGAATACCATCCCTTATATTTAGATAAGTAAATATCACCTGAATCAACTAGCTGTTTCCATAGATGTTGTACTGAATTAAAGTGTCTCTTTTCTGTCGTTCTTATAAAATCATCATTTGATAAATTTAATTTAACATTTAATTGTCTAAATATATCTGATATTTTATTACAATATTCCAAAGGTTTTAATCCAGCTTTTGAAGCTGCTTTTTGGATTTTGAGACCATGCTCATCTGTTCCCGTTAAAAAATGGACATCATAATTATCATTACGTTTAAATCTAGCAATTACATCAGCAATAATACTTGAATAAGCATGACCCATATGCGGTTGACCTGATGGATAATATATTGGTGTCGTAATATAAAATTTTTTATTTTTCATTAGTTATAATTTGGTTTATTGAAAAAATTAAATTTTTTTTGTCTAAATTAAACTTTTTAGTATAGTGAATTAAGTTTAAAATTTTAGTCCTACATTTATGATAGTAGCTAATAAATTCTGCGTCCTTAATAGCTAATTCATTATAATAATTTTCAATAAGTAGACTCAGAACTCTTAAGTCAAAAGTACTTTTATTATTCTGGTCAACAAGAAAACTAATATAATGAAGTACATTTGAACAAATGTTTTTATTATTATCACCCAGTAAAAATAAGTATTTAAGAAAATTACCAGGTGAATCAAACAAAAAAAATCTATCAAGATCATTTTCTGTATAATTTATATTATAATCAGAGACTATTTTTTTGAAAATACTTTTCTTTTCTTCTGCCGTAAAATGAACTTTAAAATTAACACATCTCGATTTAAGAGTATACGGAATATTGTAGGAATCATTATTTACAATAAAAAAAAAAGTTTCAGGATTTGGTTCTTCAATAGACTTAAGCAAAGCATTTGATGAGTTAATATTTAAATTTTCGGCATTATCTATTAAAACAATTTTAATACCTTTGTAAAATGTAGTTTTAGAAACAAACTTGATTAATTTTCTTACCTGATCAATTTTAATATCATCTGAATTAATACTATCTAATAGAAAAAAATTACTATGTGTACCATTTTGAACTAAATTAAAAGAAGAATTACCTGCATTAATTTTATAATTGTCATACAAGTATTTTAAATTCTCATTTTCTGATAGTAAAAAATTTATGAAATGAAATAAAAATGTTGATTTACCAGAACCTTTGGCCCCACTTAGTAAAATAGTATTTGGTAATTTGTTGTTTTTATATAGCAATTTGAAATCATTAAAAATTTTATTATATCCGTACAAATTTAACTGATTTATTGGTTTAATTATTGTATCTAATAATTGCGAATTCATTTTGCAAACTTTTGTAAAAATTTATTTAATATTATCAACTCCATATCAGAAGATTCTTTTGAGTTATCTAAAACAATATATCTTTTATTAATTTTGCTAATTTTAATAAAAGCCTTTTGAACTTTTGAATAGAAATTTTTGGAAAACTTGTCATATCTATTTTTATTTTTTCTTCTTTTAATTCTTTTCATTGCCACAGAAATATTAACTTTAAGAATAAAAGTTAAGTCAGGCTTAATTCCTTTTAGTATATGCTTGTGCACTGAGTCTATTAAATTTTTATTAACACCCTTACCATAAATCTGATATGCAACGGTTGAATCGACAAATCTGTCACAAATAACAACTTTTTTTTTTAAAATATTTGGTTTTATTTTGTTTTCAATATGTTCGTTTCTTGCTGCTAAATACAAAAGTGTGTCTGTAAGTTTGTTAAATTTATCTTTTGAGCCAGCATAAAAATAATCTTTTAAAATTAAATCTCTTATTTTTTCTGCACTTTTTGTTCCACCTGGCTCTCTCGTAAGTATTGCTGAAATATTTTTTTTAAGTAGATTTTTATATAACTTTATACTCTGATAAGATTTTCCGGAACCTTCAATGCCTTCAAAAGTTACAAAAAAGGGTTTTTTTTTATACATCACCCCACACCAAATAATTTAAAGAAGTAAATAGCCGTGAAAACATATTTGATTCTTTAACATCACTCATTGCAATAATATCTATTTTTTTTTTAAGTTCTCCAGAAACATATACATCTAGAACTCCTAATTTATCACCTTTTTTAATAGGAGCCTGAACGGGTCCTTTGTAATTAAGAATAGCTTTTATTATTTTCTTCTTTCTTTTTGGTATAGTTAAATAGAAATCTTCATTTGAAGTTACTTCAACCTCTTTATTTTTACCCTGCCAAACGCGTAGGGTTGTGAATACTTTATCTTTTTTTATAACGGAAACCGTATCAAAATTTTTAAGACCCCAATTTAAAATTTTTAAAGACTCTCTAGATCGTGAATTTTTTGTTTTAAAACCACTTGCTACAGACGTAATTCTTCGATTTTTCGCTTTTAATGATGCAGCTAAAGAATACTGTTCAACAGTAAGAAATCCTGTTTTTATTCCATCGACGCCAATGTTTTTATAAAGCAAAGGGTTTCTATTGCCCTGTTTAATTGGGTCACCTCCTGTTCTGTCCCAAGTAAAGGTAGTCTCTTTAAAATAGGTATAATATTCAGGATAATTAATTATCATATATCTAGACATTTTTAATATATCTTTGGCTGTAGAATAATTTTCAGCATCATTTATTCCTGATGAATTATTAAAATTAGTATTATCCATTCCAATTTCGATTGCTTTTTCGTTCATTAGATCTACAAAAGCTTCTTCAGAACCGGACAAACCCTCAGCTAAAGCTACACAAGCATCATTACCAGACACAATAATTATTCCTTTTAATAAATCTTCAACGGAAATTTTATCGTTTACAGTAATAAACATTGAGGAATAACCACTTTGTGACATTCTCCAAGCTTTTTCAGATATAATTATTTCTTCATCAAGAGAAGTTTCACCTTTTTTTAGTAAATCAAACGCGACGATTGCTGTCATAATTTTTGTCATTGAAGCAGGATAGATCTTACCGTCAGCATCTTTTTCAAACAAAATTTTACCTGAATGATGATCTTGAATAATAACGTGATCAGCTTCAAAATCTATTTCTGAGTATGAATTCTTTAAAGGAAAGATTGAAATTAAAAGAGCAAAATTAATTGTTATAATATACTTACTGAGTTTCATATTATTCTTTATAAATGTTTAAATCTTCAAATCCTAAGTTATTTAAACTAATATATGTGTTTTTTAAAGCATTAAAACTTTCAAAAGGTCCTGCTAAAAGCCTATATTTATTATTATTAATTTTTTTTATCATAATAGTTTTTTGTTGAATTTTTTTATTTAACTCATTTTTTAAATTTACAGCAGAATCCTCATAATAAAAATCAGAAATAACTAAAATAAATTTTTTATCTAACTCTTTTTTATTTTTTTTAATTTTAGAAAGAGTTAAATCATCCATTACAATCTCATCTACAGGGGCTTTGTCTGCAACATTTTTTTCTTCCTCAAAGATTGTTCCTTCCTTAGCTACAAACTTTTTATTTTTTTTAAGTTCAATAACTTCAACAAGTGGATTTTCGTTATCAAGATTTAAGATGCGTGAAACTTCGTTACTTATTACAATATTAAATATTTTAGGATAATTGGCTCTTTTATTTATTTTGACATCAATCTCTTTAAAATTTTGTGGATTAATAATCTTTACAAGTGTATTTTTTTTTAGATTTCTGTGAAAAGCAAATAATCCATTATTACTCATTTTTTTATTAATTATTTTATCTTTATACAAAACATCATCATAAGTTAAAGCAAATCCGCTTGCTGAATAATAAATTTTTTCATTACCTTTTTTAACTCTTTGGTTTTCATAAGTAGAGCATGAAGTTAGAAAAATTAATATCGATATAGCAAAAAGTAATTTTATATTCATAGTTTAATTTTTTTTGCAAGAGTGCAAACCGATATAGCAAACCTTAAGGATCTGTTCCACTTTAATATTTTTTCATAATTGTCAAAAACTAAATAAGCCGGAGATTCATCTTTTCCATCAGGAAGTATTAATGCAGCTTTAAGATTATTTCTAAACTCAGATCCATCAAAATTTACAACACCCTTTTCAACCCATTTGGAAATAGGCAATTTATTCTTAATATTTCTTGCAGAAGTATTTATAAACTTTTTATTAATTTTTTTATTAAGTGTTACTCTGTAAAAACAAGGTGTATCTTTCTTCCAACCAATTTTATTAATATAGTTTGAAGCTGATGCTACCGAATCTTTTAAGGAATTTTTTAATTCTATGTTACCATTGCCATCGTAATCTATAGCGTAATTCATAATTGTAGAAGGCATAAATTGAAAATTTCCATAT
Organism: uncultured Pelagibacteraceae bacterium; assembly: GCA_902588625.1. GTDB lineage: Bacteria > Pseudomonadota > Alphaproteobacteria > Pelagibacterales > Pelagibacteraceae > AG-414-E02. The sequence continues at coordinate 76,832 of CACIPU010000002.1, forward strand.
GCACCAGCCCAAGATCCATATAGATCACTTGGATCAATAAGATTTTTGTCGATAAGTTTTAATAGAGTAAGAAGTTGTGATGAAAAAAAGTCTCTTCTTCTTTTGTCGTAGCTTAATGTTGCAAGTGAAGACACGATATCCATTTTCCCTACATGCTTACCAAAATTAGTTTCGATTCCCCATAAAGCAATTAGTATTTCTTTCTCTACATCAAAATTTTTCTCAACGTCATTAAATAATAAAATATTGCTTTTTAATAATTTTCTACCTTTATTTACTCTTGATTGATTTGATCTCTTACCAACATAAGTGAGTGTATCTTCAAAGAATTCAGGTTGCTTTCTATCGTATTTAATAACTTGTTCTAAATACTTAACATCAACAAAAGTTTTCTTTAAAGTTTCTTCTGAAATGCCCTTACTAATTGCTTTTTTTTTAAAATCTTTAAGCCAACTATCAAAACTTTCTTCAGCACTAGCTAAGATAAAATTATTAAAAAGAAAAGCAATTATTATTGAGAAAAAAAGTAAAATTTTATTCAAATATGTCACAAACAACCTCACTTAATAATTTAGAAATAATTTTTTAATATACTAAATACATTGATTATTAGATACTTTTAAAAGTTTAAACAATAGAATAGATGTGAAGAACTTATAATAATTAAAAAAGTGCATAATTTAAGAAGTAATAAGCCTTCTTTATGTATACTTTATTTTTCTACCTGAATATTGTACTTTGCAATTCTTTTTAATTATTATAATTTAAATTATGAACAAATCAGACCTTCAATTCTTTTTAAATAAGAATATTCAAATAGATTTAGAAAATTTTGTTATTAATTTATTATTTTCGATTATTTTAAGTTTTATCGTTCAAATAACTTACAATAAAACAAGCAAAAGTTTGTCTAGTGCAGAGAGTTTTTCAAGAAATTTTATAGTGCTTGGTTTAACTACAACTATTGTAATAACTATTGTTAAATCTTCACTAGCTTTATCGCTTGGATTAGTTGGCGCCTTATCTATTGTTAGGTTTAGAGCCGCTATTAAAGAACCGCAAGAACTTGTCTTTTTATTCTTAGTTATAGCTGTCGGATTAGGTTGTGGAGCAAATCAAATTAAAATTACAACAGCCGGGGTTTTAGTTGCGGTAATAATAACTTTACTTATGTTTTATTTTAGGAAAAATAAAAATAGTTTAGTAATAGATAAATTTAATATTTCTATTGTTTCTTCGACAAAACTAAGTAAAGAAAATCTTAAGAAAATAATTGACCTTGTTTCAACACATTCAATCCAAAGCGAGTTTATATCAATCTCACAAGACTCAAATAACACAACTATAAACCTATCATCTAAATTTGATAATTTTGATACTGTAAACAAATTAAAAGATAGTATAGATAAAAAGTTTCCTAATTTAGATTTTGTTTTTGTAAGAGATAATTCTATTGCAATATGATAATTGCGAAAAAGCAAAACAAAAAAATAAATAAATATAATCAAAAATTCTATAAATATTATTTTTTTTTTAGTATCTTCATTTTAATCATAACTACATATGTTTTTTTTAACTTAGGTATATGGGAAAATTATAAAAAAAATTTTTTTTATAAAATCCACAACAATGGAATAGTTAATTATAAACATATTCCTAAAATGATTATCTATGGGTTAAAAAAAAATTTTTATACATACAGAACTATATACGTTGATATGAATCAAAGAAATAAAATCAAAATTGAAAAAAATAGAATGGATAAGATTAATTTCATCAATTCTTCTAATGCTAAAAATGTCGGTGCAGATTACGGCGAGATACCTTTTATTTCGGCTAATGCAACTATAAAAAAAAATGACAAAAATATTAAAACTAGAATCAGATTAAAGGGTGACAGAGGTATACATTACAAAAAAATTAAAAATTCCTCATATAAATTTAATTTAAGAGGAAAAGAAACTTTTTTGGGAGTAAAAAAATTTTCTATACAGAAGCCCAGAATTAGAAACTATTTAAATGAATGGATTTTTCATGAATTAATGGCCGAAGGTAACCTAATAAAATTAAAATATAAATTTATGTATTTTAATCTCAATGGTGAAAATATGGGTTTGTATGCATTCGAAGAAGGTTTTGGAAAAGAATTGTTAGAAAGGAACGGTAGAAGAAATGGTCCCATCTTTTCTATTGACGAAACATATGAACAAGAAATTTTAGAAGATTCAAAATTTGAAATTTATGATGACAGAACATGGTTACGTGATGAAAATATAAATATAGTTAAAAAAGGATCTCAAAACTTAAAAGAACTTTTTGCTGGTGAAGCAAACGTTAGTGAAATTATTGATATTAAAAAATGGGCGTGGTTTTTTGCTGTTGTTGATCTTACTTATACAGAACACGGAGCAATTCACTCGAGTGTTAAATTTTATTATAATCCAGTTAATGGAAAGTTTGAGCCAGTTCCTTATGATGGGCATAAAAGAGCACAAAATTATAGTAAACATTTACATGACTTTGACCATAGCACTACTTACGATAGGGCAACCAAAAATAGAAGAATAATAGATAAATTTTTATCTAAATTTTTTTATTTAGATAATGAAAATAAAATATTAAATAAGGATTTTTATTTTGAATATATAAATGCAATTCATAAAATATCTTCAAAAAAGTTTCTCGACAATTTCTTTAATAAAAGAGAAGAAGAAATTAATAAAATAACCTCAGCCATTTATACAGATAGTTTTATATTTGATTATGATCATCGTAGAAATTCTGGAATAGGTTTATATTACTTTGATAAAAATGATATATACTTTAGAGCTAACAAATTATTAAATCTTTTTGCTCCTCAAAAAAATTCTTTATTCATAGAAAATAATGAAAATGAAATAATTGTAAATAACAAATTTACTCATAATATAAATTTAAAATTATCTAAAATTAACTGTAATAAAGATAATCAAAATGCTAACGACCCTACTACCGTAATTATCAATATAGATTTAGATTCGCCTAAGCAAATAATCAATAAAGAAAAATATTTGATAAAAAATCTCAAATGTAACTCTTTATCATTTGTAAGCAACGTAAATGAAATTAGTTTTGATAAAGGAATTGATAAATTTAATTGTGACTGTGAATTAAAAGATATAAGTAAAACAAATTATAAAAAATATTTTATTTCTGAGGGTGAAAAGTTATTCCTTAATGAGGAAATTGTTAATATTTCTGAAAATATTTTAATACCAAAAGATTATGTTGTTGTTATTAAGGACGGGCAAAAAATATTTCTTACACATAATGCTTTTATTTTTTCAAAGTCACGCTGGCTAATTGATGGGAAAACTGAGTCCATATATATCGGTGGTAAAAAAAATAATTTAGGAGGGGGAATACTAATTTTTGATGCTAATGGAAAAACAAAAATTAATAATGCCGAGTTCGCTTACTTAAATGGACTACAAAAGGAAACAACTTCAGCAGAATCTATTAATGCTAAAAAAAATAATTATCAAAATGATTTTATACTTTTTGGTTCAATTAACTTTTATAATTCTAGGTTACACTTATTAAATGCTATGTTTCACAACATTACTTCGGAAGATGCATTAAATATAGTTAACTCTGCATATTTGATTGAAAATTCTAAATTTAAAAAAATTTTTTCAGATGCAATTGATATTGATTTTGGAAATGGAGAAATTGTTGATTCTACTTTTTCTATTATTGGAAACGATGCGATTGATTTCTCAGGATCTAAATCTATTGTATCAAATTCAAGTTTTAATGGAATTGAAGACAAAATAATTAGTGTAGGAGAATCATCAAAAGTTAATATATTAAAAATTAGTGGTAAAAATTCTTATGCAGGAATTGTAAGCAAAGATAGTTCGGATGTATCTGTAGATAGTGTTCAATTTAGTAATGTAAAAATACCTTTTTCAGCTTATCAAAAGAAATCAGAGTATTCTTTTGCTAAAATGGATTTAAGAAATATTAAATCAAATAATCATATACTTTATTCAATAATAGATGAAAATTCAAAGATTTTTGAGAATAAAAAACAAATAGGAAAAACTACAAATAATATACTTTCAATTATTTATGAGAATAAAATTTAAATAGGATGGATAAAATTGTTCAAAATAATTTAAGATATGAGAGAAAATGGATTTTTAATAATGTCAATTATCTTAGTGTCTTAAATAAGTCGTTTAATAGTAAATTTTTATTTCAAAAACAGTATCCAAAACGTTTTGTAAATTCTTTATACCTTGATGACCAAAATTATACTAGTGTTAGAGAAAATTTAAACGGCGTGTCTGAAAGAAAAAAATTTAGAATAAGATGGTACGGCAAGGATCGTTTTATTTTAAACAAGCCTAAGTTAGAAGTTAAAATTAAAAATAATTTTTTAAATTACAAAGTTTTTTTTCTACTTAATGAAATAAATAATCTGAATATTAAAAAACCTTCTCATATAAAAAAAATATGCGCTGTCATATCGAAAAAGATTAATAAAGAAAACTTAATCCCTGCAGTCACAACTCATTATGAGCGTTTATATTTAATTTCGCTAAATAAAAAAATAAGAGCTACTATCGATTATAAAATTAAAGGAACAAATTTTCATGAAAATATGCAGAATCCAATCTTTATGAATAATAACGATGTTATTTTAGAATTTAAATATAAGGAAGAATATGACGGCTATGTAAGAAATAACTTGGAAAATATTTCTACTAGATTTTCTAAGAGTTCAAAATACATATACTTTGCAGTAAATAATTCTTAATTAAAGCTTTAAAATTTGAAAAAATCATCTTGATGAGATAATCAATGTTATTAATTTTGTTTGTGTATAAATAACAAAATATATATTAAAGTTTATAATTAAAGATAAACTGGAGGGGTGGCTGAGCGGTTGAAAGCACTGGTCTTGAAAACCAGCGATGGGGCAACTCATTCGTGGGTTCGAATCCCACCCCCTCCGCCATCATAATTTAAAATTTTTAAATAGTTTATTTACTTTATTATTTTTTAATTTAACTTTATTAATTTCATTGTAATAATAATCATATAAAATTTCATCGTCCTTGTTGATTAGAAGTAACAAATCATTTAACTCATTTTCATTTAAAGAATTAATGCATTTATTTACAAATTTTTCTAAAAGAATGTCCATTTCTTTTGAACCTCGATGTTTAGATCTGTATTTAATTTGCTTTATTAAAATTTCTTTATTTTTCATACTTAGCTAAATCTAATATATATTATAAAATAGTGATTCATGTAAATATAGAAAACTACTTAAACAAAAATGTTTCAACACTAAAAGGTGTTGGAAATAAAATCAAAAATCTGCTTAAAAAAAAAAGTATTGATAAAGTTTCAGATCTACTTTTAAATTTACCTCAAGGTTATACTGATAGGAGAAATTACAAAAAACTAAATGAACTTGAAATAGGCAAAATTACAACCATTAAAGTTTATATTAAGAAGTATAATTTTCCACGAATACGCAACTTGCCAAATAAAGTTATTTGTGAAGATGAAACTGGTAAAATTGATATTACCTTTTTTAATAGTAGAGAGGGATATATACGAAAAATTTTACCAATAAATCAGACAATGATTATTAGTGGTAAAATAAACTATTTTAGAAATAAGTATCAAATCACTAACCCAACTTATATTGTGCCAGAATCAAAAGAAAATTATATAAATCAAATTATACCAAAATATTCGCTCACAGAAGGATTGACTGAAAAAATTTATAGAAAACTTATCGAACAAGTATTAGAAAAAATAATAGAAATAAATGAGTGGCATGACACTGAAACCCTAAAAAAAATAGGTAATACAAGTTGGGCACAATCAGTTAAATTTCTACATAGCGGTAAAAATATAGATTTAAACTCTACTCATTACAAAAGATTAGCATATGATGAAATAATATCTAATTTATTAGTTCTGTCACAAGTAAGAAAAAGAATAAAAAAATTCAAAAAAAATAAAAAAAAAACTAAAAATACATTATCAAAAATATTAGAGAAAAATTTCAAATTTTCTTTAACTCTAGATCAAAAGAGAGTTATTAATGAAATTGGAACAGATCTTAAATCTGAATATAGAATGTTGCGAATTTTACAAGGTGATGTTGGAAGTGGAAAAACAATTGTGGCGTTTATCTCGGCTGCTGAAGTAATAGAATCTGGTTATCAAGTTGCCATGATGGCTCCTACTGAAATTTTAGCTAGGCAACATTATCAATTAGCTAAAAATATCTTCAAATCTACAAATATAAATATTGAGTTGTATACTGGAAAAAGTGAAAGTAATGTTAAAAAAGATATCCAAAAAAAAACTCTTAATGGGGAAGTTAATCTTTTAATAGGTACTCACGCATTATTCCAAAAAAAAGTTATTTTTAAAAAATTAGGTTATGTAATTATTGATGAACAACATAAATTTGGAGTCAAACAAAGGATTGAACTTTCAAAGAAAGGAGGTAAAGAATGCGATATATTATTGATGTCAGCCACTCCTATTCCTAGAACTTTGGTTATGACTTTATATGGCGACATGGATGTTTCAAGAATTATAGAAAAACCTAAAAATAGAAAGGGTGTAATAACAATAAGTAAACCAGAAAGTAAAGTGAATGAAGTATTATTATTTATCAAAAGTCAAATTACAAAAGGAAATCAAATTTTTTGGGTTTGTCCATTAATAAAAGAATCTAAAAAGTTAGATTATTCAGCAGCAATTCAAAAATATAGTTTTTTATCTAAGCTTTTTAGAGATAAAGTTGGATTAATACATGGTTCACTAGAAAAAGATGAAAAAGAAAAAGTTTTAAATTTATTTTTAAAAAAAAAAATAGATATATTAGTGTCTACTACGGTAATTGAAGTTGGCATTGATTTCCCTAAAGCTAATGTAATAATCATTGAAAATTCAAATAAGTTTGGACTTTCACAACTTCATCAGTTACGAGGACGAATTGGTAGAGGAGAAAATCAGGGAACATGTATTTTGTTATATAAAAAAAATTTAAGTGATAACGCAAAAAAAAGATTAAGAATATTAAAATCATCAAATGATGGTTTTTTAATCGCAGAGGAAGATATGAAACTAAGAGGATATGGTGACATTTTAGGTTATCAACAAAGTGGTATTAAAAACTTTAAATTTGCTGATCCTATTCATCATAAGGATTTATTTGATATGGCAGAAAAAAATATTAAGAAAATTGAAGGAAGTGAAAATAATTTCAAAAAGTATGAGTTTTTGCTAAAACTTTTTGACAAAGCTGACGTAATAAATAAAATAAATAATATTACTTCTTGATAGGATTTGATGTGCCTGCTGAAACAATGAACTTAGAAGCTTCTTCGAAACTCATATCAAGATAGATAACATCTTCTTTAGGAAACATTAAAAGGAAACCACTGGTTGGATTTGGTGTAGTGGGAACAAAAACATTAATTAACTTCTTTTTAGTTTTTTCAGAAATCTCTCCCGAATTCTCTTTTGTCGCAAATCCTACAGCCCACACTCCTTTTCTTGGGTATTCAATTAAAACAACATTTTTTTCACCTGTACTTTTTGTTGTGAAAGTTTCAGTCATTTGACCTATTGCTGAATAGATAGTTCTTAAAATAGGTATTTTTTTAAGAATTCTATTAAATATTTCTAATAATTTTTTCCCAATAAAAGATAATGATGTAAATCCTATTAATGTTATCAGTAAAATTGAGATCAGTATTTCTAAGCCTGGTATATTATAGGGTAAATAGTGATTTGGATTAATCTCTTTTGGTAGAATATTAGATGATATAGAAATCAAAAAAAATGTTAAATAAATAGTTATACCAATTGGAATTAAGACAACCACCCCAGCAAAAAAGTAGTTTCTTAAACGACTAAAAATACTTCTTTTTTTTTGTTTAATTTCCATTTAAAATATTCAAATATTTAAATTTTATGAGTAAAATTAATAACATAAATAGAAGAAGATTTCTTGAATTATTTGGACAGTGCAGTTGTGGATTGATGCTTTCTGCATGTACTACAGCTCCAATTACGGATAGAAAACAATTAAAACTATTACCTGAAAGTACTCTTAATAAACAAGCAGCACAAATATATGAAAATGTTAAAAATAAAACAAAATTAAGTAATGATAAAGAGCAGCTTAGAGAAATACAACAAATTGGATCTAAAATTGAAGAATCAGTTAGTGCTTATTTTGATAAAATAAATAAAAAAGATCCAACCTACAATTTTCAGTGGGAATATATTTTGGTTGATAATGATAAAGTTAAAAATGCTTGGTGTATGCCGGGTGGTAAAATTGCTGTTTATACTGGTATACTAAAAATTACCAAAAATAAGCATGGTCTTGCTGCAGTGATGGGTCACGAAATAGCTCATGCGGTTGCAAAACATTCTGTTGAAAGAGCTAGTAGAGCTCTTGTCTTAAATGTTGGCACAACTGCTTTAGATATATTTACTGGTGGGGCAATATCTAATACTAGAAGAACTACTGGGGTGGATGTGCCCGGAATGTTACGAACATTTGGAATTGATAACCCTTTTGGAAGAAAACAAGAATCAGAAGCAGACTATTTAGGTTTAATATTTGCTTCTTTAGCCGGTTATGACATAAGAGAAACTGTTAAAATTTGGGAGAGAATGAAAGAATCTAATAAAGGTCAAGAAACTCCTGAATGGATGAGTACACATCCATCTAGTACAAGAAGAATAGAATCTATTAAAAAGTGGATACCAGAAATTATTATTAAATACCCTCCTATTACAAAAATATCATAGTACTAAAATTTACTTTACTTAGTAATCTCAGCAAATCTTGAATGTAAAATCTTTATTGAAAAATTATTTATTTTTGTAAATTCATCAATTGCTTTCTTTACTCCTGGTGCATAGGAAAGATTATAATCATCACATATAACTATTCCGTTGTTTGTTATAACTGGCAAAAGATTGTTTAAATCATTTTTAACAGTTTTATAAGAATGACCACCATCCAAAAAAACATAATCAAAAAGTTTTTCAGACATATCTTTTAAAATAATATTGGAATCTCCTTTAATAATATTAACATTATATTTAAATTTTCTTAATAAATTAGATACCGATTTAAAACTGTATGGATTTGTTCTAGATATATAATTATAAAATATATTTTTAAATGGATTTGAAAATTTTGTTTTTGGAGCCACTTCTTTATCAAGAATCATTTGATCTTTTTCGAACAAATCTATCCCTGTAAATTTAAAGTTTTCACCATGTAAGCTTTTTAATAATTCACAAACATTTCTCGATGTAACACCATGAAATACTCCAATCTCAAGGAAATTTTTTGGTTTGTTTTTTTTTATATGCTCTAAAAGAAAATCTCCATCACGGTTCTTTTTTAGACTCGATTTTCGCCAATAGTTTTTAAATCTTAAATTCATTAACGATTATTTTGGTGAGCCGTGCTGGATTCGAACCAGCGACCCATTCCTTAAAAGGGAATTGCTCTACCAACTGAGCTAACGGCCCAAAACGCTTATTTCTATATTTTTTTATATTTATTTCAAGTATATATGATTTCACACTACTATATTAGGTCTATATATTTATTATAAAAGACATCAAAAGCATTATTTTTTATAGCTGTTCTAATTTTTTTCATTAAATCTTGATAAAATACAATATTGTTCAATGTTATTAGCATTGATGCGAGAATCTCATTAGAATTAATTAAGTGATTAATATAGCTTTTGGAATATGAGTTAATTGATCTCACATTGCTATATGAACACATTGGAGTATCATCTTTTTGATATTTGGCATTTCTCAAATTTAATCTACCTTCCCATGTGAATGCTAAACCTGTTCTTCCTGATCTGGTTGGTATTACACAATCAAACATATCAACCCCATTTTTAACAGCACCCAGAATATCAGATGGCGTTCCTACACCCATTAAGTATCTTGGTTTTTTATATGGCATTTTAGGAACAATATTACTTAAAATCTCAAACATTTGTTTTTGAGTTTCTCCGACAGCTAAACCACCTATTGCATAACCATCAAAATCTATCTTTTTTAGTCCCTCTAAACTTTCAAGTCGTAAATCTTTATATAAACCTCCTTGAATAATTCCAAAAAGGGCTTTTTTTGGGTTGTTACCAAATTCATTTTTAGACCTTCTTGCCCAACTGTAAGAAAGTTTTAATGAGTTGTGTATAATTTTTTTATCATTTGTTAGTTTAGGACATTCATCTAAAACCATAACAATATCTGAGTTTAGTTTTTTTTGAATTCTTATACTTTCTTCAGGACTTAATATAAATTTTTTTCCATCTATATGAGAATTAAAAATTGCACCTTGCTCAAAATCAATTTTAACCATTTTGGATAATGACATTATCTGAAAACCACCAGAATCAGTTAGTATGGGTAAAGGACAGTTCATAAACTGATGTAATCCTCCAATTCTAGATATTCTTTCAACACCAGGTCTGATCATTAAATGGTACGTGTTTGACAAGATTACTTGCGCCCCAGTAGCTATTACATCGTCAATAAAAGCAGCTTTTATAGTTCCTTGAGTTCCAACAGTCATAAATGTTGGTGTATCAATCTCTCCTCTTTGTGTGGAAATTTTTCCAACTCTAGCAAGCCCATCCTCTTTCAGAACACTGAAAGAGAAATTTTTATCAATCATTTATATATTTATTTTTTAACAGATAAACTTATTATTTTATCAGGTGATGAAACTTCACCATTAGATCCGGCTCCTTTTTTAATAAGGTCCACAAATTCCATTCCTTTAATTACTTTACCAAAGACTGAGTATTGCCTGTCAAGATGCGGCGTAGATTTGAAACAAATAAAAAATTGACTATTAGCACTATCTGGGTCACTAGAACGTGCCATAGATAAAGTTCCTCTTTCATGTGGTAGATCACTAAATTCAGCTTTCAAATCGGGGTATTCGGAACCACCTGTTCCTGCTTGATTTAAATTAAAAGTTTCTAAATTGGAGTTGCCATATTTAACATCACCTGTTTGTGCCATAAAACCATCAATAACTCTATGAAAAACTACACCGTCGTATTTTTTTTCAGAAGCAAGTTTTTTAAATCTCTCTACATGTTTTGGAGCAACATCGCTAAATAATTCTATTTCAACGTCTCCACTTTTAAGTTTTAGAATCATAATATTATCCTTTGCATAAGATTGGTTAATAAAAAAATTAAAAATTAAGATTAAAAATATTTTTTTAATCATATTTTTCTCTTAGTGCTTTTTTAGTACTTTTTGTAACAAAGTCATCTATTTTTCCGTTTAATTTAGCTATTTCTTTAACGAATTTAGAGGAAATAACTTGTTTATCTGGATCTGACATTAAAAAAATTGTTTCAATTGTATTATTTAGTTGACGATTCATGCCAGCCAGTTGAAATTCATACTCAAAATCTGAAGCTGCCCTTAATCCTCTAAATATTATTGATGCTTTATATTTTAAACATAAAGAAGTTGTTAAAGTATTAAATGATAAGATTTTTAATTTACTTTTATTAAATTTTAAATCACTAAACAAAGATTTTTTTAGAATATCCACACGCTCTTCAGCAGAAAATAAATAATCTTTTGAAAAATCGTTTGAAACCGCAACTATAAGTTTATCTGCTATTTTTAAAGATCTCTTTATAACATCTATATGACCCTTTGTTATAGGGTCAAACGTGCCAGGATAAATACCAATTTTTGACATAAAATATTAGTTAACAATATCTTCTATTTTGATTGCTGAGACAACTTTTTCATCACTAGAAATTTTAAATATTCTTACTCCTTGAGTATTTCTTCCTGCTACTCTAATGCCCTTAACTTCAACTCTTATCATTTTACCTTTATCAGTGGACAAAATAACTTCATCTCCTTCATTAACAGGAAATGATGCAGCAACATTTCCATTTCTTGAAGAAGTGTCAATCCCGATTATTCCTTTACCGCCTCTATTAGTAACTCGGTAATCATAAAATGATGTTCTTTTTCCATATCCGTTTTCAGTAATAGATAATATATATTTTTGTTTAGCAATAACTTCAGATTTTTTATCCTCATTATTTGAGCCGTTTTTCAATATATTCTTAGCAGTTTTAGAATTGATGTTTGCTGAATCTAAAACAGATAAGGAGATGACAAAGTCATCTTTGCTTAAATCAATACCTTTTATTCCCTTTGATGATCTACCTTTAAATATTCTAAGTTTTTTAGACATAAATCTAATACATTTGCCGAGTTTGGTGCTTAATATGATGTCTTGATCCTCTCTGCAGATTTTAACTCCAATAATTTTATCATCAACATCTAACTTCATTGCAATTTTTCCCGTCATTTGAATATTAAGAAAATCTTCAAGACTATTTTTTCTTATTTTTCCTTTAGCGGTAGAAAAGACGACATATAATTTTTTCCATTCTGACTCATTTTCTGGCAATGGCATTATAGAACTTATAGATTGATGATTTTTTAAAGGTAAAAGATTAAATAAAGTTTTTCCTTTAGAGCTAGGAGTGCCTTGCGGTATCTTCCAAGCTTTGAGCTTATAAACAAGTCCCTGAGTAGAAAAAAATAAAATTGGTGCATGAGAATTTGTTGTTAAATTTTGAACCACATAGTCTTCATCACGAGTTTTGATACCTGATTTTCCTTTTCCACCTCTTTTTTGGGTCTTAACCGAAGATAAAGATCCTCTCTTTATATAACCCTTTTGCGTGATTGTTATTACTACAGCCTCCTTTTGAATGGTTTCTTCAATATTATAATTTAATATTGTATTTGTAATTTTAGATCTTCTATTTACAGAAAATTTTTCTTTTAATTTAAATAAATCTTGAACAATAAGTTTAAACAACTCTTTTTTTGATTTTAATAATTTCTCATAATCTTTTATTAAAGCAGCTAATTTTTTTATTTCTGTCTCTATTTCACTAATACCAAAAGCTGTTAATTTTTGGAGTCTTAACTCCAAAATTGCTGTAACTTGCTCTTCAGAAAAATTATATGATTTACTAGATTTTTCTGTGCGTACTAAGTTTATTAATTTACTAGTTTTAGCAATTTTCCATTTTTTGTTTAATAATGTTTTTTTAGCGTCTTCTACAGTTTTGGAGTTTTTTATTATTTTTATTATTGCATCTATATTTTCAACTGACACAGAAATTCCTAATAAGATATGAACTTTTTCGAGTGCTTTATTTAAATCAAATTTTATTTTTTTAGTAAGTGTTAATTCTCTGAAATTGACAAATTCTGATATAAACTCTTTTAGATTAAGTATTTTGGGTTTACCCTTTACTATAGCCAAAGTGTTAAATCCAAAAGAAGTTTCTATTGAAGTTAATTTATATAATTGTCGTTTAATTGTTTCTGGCTCTACATTTCTTCTTAAATCTATAACTACTCTTACACCTTTATGATTTGACTCATCTCTTATATCGCTTATTCCTTCAATCTTCTTATCTCTAGCAAGTTCTGCTATTTTTTCATTTAAAATTGATTTATTTACTTGATAAGGAATTGATTTAATTACTAAACGTTCTTTTCCATTTTTTAATGTTTCTTCCTCAATTTCACCACGTAATTTTATTGATCCTCGTCCTTTTGTATAACCTTGTTTTAAATTATCCTGTGCTATTATTATGCCTCCCGTTGGAAAATCTGGACCTGGAATTTTTTTCATTAATTGTGAGATTGTAATGTCTCTATTTTCAATAAATGCAATTGTTCCATCAATAACTTCTCCTAGGTTATGGGGAGGTATGCTTGTTGCCATTCCTACCGCAATACCACCAGCGCCATTTACTAGCAGATTAGGAAATTGAGATGGTAATACTGAAGGTTCTTTTTCTGTTTCATCATAATTACTTCTAAAATCAATAGTATTTTTTTCAATATCATCTATTAAATATTGTGAAATTTTAGCTAATTTTGTTTCGGTATATCTCATAGCTGCTGGAGGATCTCCATCTATCGATCCAAAATTTCCCTGTCCATCAACTAGAGGTAAACTCATTGAAAAATTTTGCGTTAATCTAACAAGAGCATCATATACTGATTGATCACCATGTGGATGATATTTACCAATCACGTCACCAACGATTCTTGCTGATTTCCTAAATTGTTTTGACCAATCAAATCCACCTTTATACATTGCATAAATGATTCTTCTGTGAACTGGTTTTAAACCATCTCTCACATCAGGTAACGCTCTACTAACTATAACGCTCATTGCATATGAGAGATATGAAGTGCTCATTTCGTCATAAACGAAAATAGGTTTGTAGTTATTTTTATCTAAATTGTTATGAGTTTTTTCCATTAATTTTAAAAAGGAATTTCATCATCCAAATCATTTGGAGTAGTATTTTCTTCTGGAGAGGGAGAATTTTTTTCTGAACTATCGTCTTGTAAATTTTCAATCTGATTATTTTTACTACTTAAAATCTTAAAAGCAGAATTAAAACCCTGCAATACTATTTCTGTTGAATATTTGTCTGTACCTGATTTTTCATCTCTCCATTTTCTAGTTGTTAATTGTCCTTCTATATAAACTTGAGCTCCTTTTTTTACATACTGTTGAACAACTTTAACTAAGCCTTCATTAAAAATGACTATTCTATGCCATTCTGTTTTTTCCTTTTTTTCTCCTGTATTTTTATCTTTCCATGTATTACTGGTTGCAATGCTAAGTCTAGCGACACTTTTACCATTAACCATTTGCTTGATCTCAGGATCTTGTCCTAATCTGCCTATTAAAAGTACTTTATTTAAACTGCCTGCCATATTTTTTATAGAATTTTTAAAAGATTAATTGTTAATATATGTAAATATAACATATTTCCATCTTTTTATTAATAGTTTACATATACATATTAAAAAAAATGATTAAAAAAATCGTTATAAAAGGGGCAAAAGAACACAACCTAAAAAATATTTCATTAGAAATTCCAAAAGAGAAATTTATTGTAATAACAGGGCTATCTGGATCAGGTAAATCATCATTAGCTTTTGACACTATTTATGCTGAAGGTCAAAGAAGATATGTTGAAAGTTTATCAGCATACGCAAGACAGTTTTTAGATAAAATGAAAAAGCCAAAAGTTGATTTAATAGAGGGTTTAAGTCCAGCAATATCAATTGAGCAAAAGAATACTTCTAAAAATCCACGATCAACAGTTGCTACAGTTACAGAAATTTATGATTATATGCGAGTATTATTCGCACGAGTTGGTATACCATATTCGCCATTTACAGGAAAAGCGATAAAATCACAAAGTGTTGCTGAAATAGTCGACAAAATAAAAAACTTACCTAAAAAAAATACAATATATTTGTTAGCTCCAATAGTAAGAGGCAGAAAAGGTGAATATAAAAAGGAAATTGCCAGTTTTAAAAGAAGAGGATATCAAAGAATAAAAGTAGACGGGGCGTATTATTCTATAGACGATTTTCCTGAACTGAATAAAAAAATTAAACATGAAATTTCAATCGTTGTTGATAGAATAATTATTAATAATGATCTTGGAAATAGATTAGCAGAAGGTGTAGAAACTGCTTTAAATTTGTCTGATGGATTACTTTTTGTTGAATATGAAAATGAAACATTGCCAAAAAAATATAGAAAAATAGAAAAGATTATTTTTTCATCAAAATTTGCTTGTCCAGAAAGTGGTTTTACAATTGAAGAGATTGAACCTAGACTTTTTTCTTTTAACAGTCCTTACGGAGCGTGTGAGGAATGCGAAGGTATTGGTGTAAATCTTAATGTTGATCCTAATCTAGTGGTACCGAATAGTAAAAAAAGTGTTGCTGATGGAGCAATTGAACCTTGGGCAAAGTCTAAATTCCTATATTATGCTCAAACTTTGTCATCACTATCAAAACATTATAAATTTTCCTTAACAGAGCCTTGGAGAAAACTGCCTAAAACTATTAAAGATATAATTTTATATGGATCAAATGATGATGAAATCAAATTTACATATGATGATGGACATGAAAAATATTCTACTAAAAAAACTTTTGAGGGAGTCATAAATAATTTAGAAAGAAAGTATTTAGAGACTGAAAGTGAATGGAAAAGAGAGGAGATTTCACAATATCAAAGTGAGTCCAATTGTGAAAAGTGTAAAGGTTTACGTCTCAAAGAGGAAGCATTATGTGTAAAAATTGATAAACTTAATATAAGTGAGATCACGAAAAAATCAATTTCTGAGGCAAGAAAATGGTTTTCAAATCTGAATTCGAGACTTAATGAAAAAGAAAAAAAGATTGCCCAACATATCCTAAAAGAAATAAATGAACGTTTAGATTTCTTATTAAATGTTGGACTTGATTATTTAACATTGTCAAGAGAATCTGGAACTTTGTCCGGTGGTGAAGCTCAAAGAATCAGATTGGCATCTCAAATAGGTTCAGGCCTTACAGGAGTATTATACGTTCTAGATGAACCTTCTATAGGTTTACATCAGAAAGATAATGTTAAACTTATTAAAGCTCTAAAAAGGTTAAGAGATTTAGGAAATACGGTAATCGTCGTTGAGCATGATACAGAAACAATGGAGAGTGCTGATCATATTATAGATCTAGGACCTGAAGCGGGAATTAATGGAGGAAATGTAGTTGCTCAAGGAAATTTAACAGAAATATTAAAAAATAAAGATAGTATTACAGGTAATTATTTATCACTTAAAAAGAATATTCCTGTCCCAAGCAAAAGAAGATTAGCTAAGAATGGAAGATTTTTAGAAATTTTAGGAGCAACAGGAAACAATTTAAAAAACGTTAATCTTAAAATTCCATTAGGAACATTTACTTGTGTTACTGGCGTTTCTGGAAGTGGAAAATCTACTTTAATACTTCAAACTCTATACAATGCTTTAAATTTAATGTTAAATAATAATAAATCTAGAAAACTTCCTAAAGCTTTTAAAAATTACAAAGGTGTAGAACAAATAGACAAAATTATAGACATTGATCAGTCGCCAATTGGAAGAACACCCAGATCTAATCCGGCTACTTACACAGGTGCGTTTGGACCAATAAGAGATTGGTTTACGAATCTTCCTGAATCAAAAGCTAGAGGATACAAAGTTGGTAGATTTTCTTTTAATGTTAAAGGAGGTCGTTGTGAATCTTGTGAAGGTGATGGAGTCATTACTTACGAAATGCATTTTTTACCTGATGTATATATAGCGTGTGATGTCTGTAAAGGATCAAGATATAATCGTGAAACCTTAGAGATAAAATTTAAAGATAAAAACATTGCGGACGTCTTGAATATGACCGTTGATGAAGGCTGTGACTATTTCTTAAATATACCATCAGTAAGAAGTAAACTACTCACTTTAAAAAAGGTTGGGCTCGGATATATTAAAATAGGTCAGCAAGCCACAACTCTATCTGGTGGTGAAGCTCAAAGAATTAAACTTGCTAAAGAATTATCAAAAAGATCAACAGGAAAAACTTTATATATTTTAGATGAACCGACAACAGGACTTCATTCTCATGATATTAAAAAACTACTTGAAATTCTCCAAACTTTTGTCTCTTTAGGCAATACTGTTGTTGTTATTGAACATAATTTAGATGTAATAAAAACATCTGATTGGATTATTGATATGGGGCCTGATGGAGGCGTAAATGGAGGGCAAATAATAGCAGAAGGTAACCCTGAAAAAGTAAGCGAAATAAGTGGAAGTTATACAGGGGATTTTTTAAAACAAATTATCAACACTAAACTTAAAAAAACTGCTTAAATATAAGCTAAAAGATGGTATAAAGAATCATGGTAACAATTTTACAATCACTATCTAAGACTATTCACCTTTCAATAGGCTTAGCTATATTGCTTTTTATTGGGTTATTTTTTGCTGGTGGTGATTGGGCTTTTGATCAACTTTTTTGGAGCTGGCTTTTTAGATACCTTCATGTATTAGCTGGTATAATGTGGATAGGGCTATTATGGTACCTAAACTTTGTTCAGATACCAAGTATGCCAAAAATTCCAGATGAACAAAAACCTGCAATAGGTAAAGTAATAGCGCCAACTGTGCTTTTTTGGTTCAGATGGGCAGCATTAGCAACAATAGTTACAGGTTTAATAGTAGCAACTCTCAATGGTTATGTTCATGAGGCAATGACTTTGGGTATTGGTAGTGGTGGCGGTAAAAATACTGCAATTGGTATTGGTATGTGGTTAGGTTTAATAATGGCTTACAACGTTTGGTTTATAATTTGGCCAAATCAAAAGAAAGCATTAGGTATTATTGAATCTGCACCCGAAGAAAAAGCTAAGTCAGCGAGAACAGCAATGTTAACATCTAGAATTAACACTCTGTTATCTTTACCGATGCTTCTTTCAATGGTTATGGCGCAAAACCTTTATTAAACTTCTTCTTTTAAAACTGTTTTTTGATTTACATTCGTATACTTTAAAATTGGTGAAGCGACGAATATAGAAGAAAATGTACCAACGAGAACACCTACTATCATAGCAAAAGAGAAACCTTTTAATATCGCTCCACCAAACAGATAAATTGAGAATAAAGCTAACAAGGTAGTTATTGAAGTAATTAATGTTCTTGATAGAGTTTCATTAATTGAAATATTTGAAATGTCTGATATTGATATTTTTGAATATTTTTTTAAATTTTCTCGTATTCTATCAAATATAACTACTGTATCGTTCATTGAATAACCCACTATAGTTAAAACAGCAGCCACTATAGATAAATTTACTTCATAAGAGAGAAAAGAAAAAATGCCAAGAGTAATAATTACGTCATGAACTAATGCAGCAATTGCTCCAACACTAAATTGCCATTCGAATCTTATCCAAATATATATTAGCATAGCAGCTAAAGATAAACTTATAGCTAACATTCCTGAATTAAAAAGCTCTTTACTAACTTTTGGCCCAACATTTTCAACTCTCCTAAAATTAATTTCAGAACCAAGATTTTTATTCATTTTTTTATTAACTGAAGAGATAAAGTCTGGATCGCTTGTTTTGTTTACTTCAATTTTTGCTAGATAGTCATTTTTTTTTCCAAATTTTTTAACACTCACATCTCCAAGATTCATGTTTAAGAGAGATCGTCTTATTTCAGAAACAGTTATACGTTCATTTTCGGTTCTTAATTCAATTAAAGTTCCACCTTTGAAATCAACCCCTAGGTTTAAACCTTTAATAGACAAAACAATAACTGACAAAATTACAAGAATTACTGAACATATATTTGTTTTTTTGTAATACTTTGTAAAATTTATATTTTGAGGAATTTTAAACATTATAAGTTGATTAATTTATTTTTATTTCTTTGAGCATAAAATGATGAAAGATGTCTAGCAAAAAAATATGCGGAAAATAGTGTTGTTATTATTCCTATCCCAAGAGTTACAGCAAAACCTTTAATTGGTCCAGATCCTAGAAAGAAAAGTATTATAGCAGATATTAATGTTGTTATGTTCGCATCAAGTACTGCAGATTGTGCTTTTTGATATCCTGAGTCAAAAGCATGAATAACTGATTTTTCAACTTTAAACTCTTCTTTAATTCTTTCAAAGATTAATACATTAGCATCTACAGCCATTCCTACAGTTAATATAATCCCTGCTATGCCAGGTAAAGTTAAGGTAGCTTCTAACAAAGTTAACATCCCAATTAAAAGTGTAAGATTAATAATTAAAGCTAGGTTTGCTATAATTCCAAGTAGCTTATATTTATATAACATATAAAAAATTACTAACATCATGCCGATCATTAATGAAATAGCACCAGATTTTATAGAGTCCTCTCCTAGATCTGGTCCAACAGACCTTTCTTCAATAATCTTTAAAGGAGCTGGTAATGCCCCAGATCTTAGCAGTAAAGCCAAATCAGTTGCTGATTGAAAAGTGAAATTACCCGTAATTTGTCCATTACCACCAAGAATGGCTTCTCGTATTGTTGGTGCGCTTATAATATAATTATCTAAAATAATAGCCATTCTTCTACCTACATTATCAGTAGTAACTCTTCCAAATTTTTTAGCTCCCACTCTGTCAAACGTAAAACTTACAACAGCTTGATTGGATTGATTATCTAAGGAAGGTGTAGCATTAAGCAAACTATCTCCGCTTACAATAACTCTTTTACTTATACTTAATTTTTCATCTGTTTCTTCAAATTTTAAGATTTCTGATCCAAATTCATTTTCACTATCAGTAACTAATCTAAAACTTAAATTAGCTGTTTTGCCTAAAAGTTTTTTGATTCTGTTTGGGTCCTGAATGCCAGGTAATTCTATTAAGATTCTTTCATTACCTCTCCTTAAAATTGTTGGCTCTTTTGTACCAGCTTCGTCAACTCTTCTTCTTACTATTTCTAAAGATTGCGCTAAAGTTGAGTTTTTAATTTCAATTAA
>CACIPU010000003.1 GCA_902588625.1 uncultured Pelagibacteraceae bacterium
TTCTTATAATATTAGCTGCTGGAGATAGCAAAAGATTTAAATCCAGCACTCCTAAACCTTATCAAATAGTAAATGATAAAACAATTTTAGAACATTCGTTAAATGCCTTTAAAGATGTTAAAAAAATAAAGAAAACAATACTCGTTTATAATAAAAAACATAAAAAATATATAGATAAACTTTCAATTAAAAATGTCTTAAAAATTGTTGGAGGCAGATCTCGTCAAGAGTCAACTTTTATAGCTTTAAAAAAAATAAAAAAAATGGGATGTAAAAAGGTTTTAATACATGACGCTGCAAGGCCAAATATTTCTGTAAATATTATAAATAATACAATTTTAAAACTCAAAAAATACAACGCTGTAATTCCGGTTATACCAATTGCAGATTCATCAAAAAGGATAAATCAGAATATAATATTTAAAAATATTGAGAGAAATAGTTTAAGGCTCGCACAAACTCCGCAAGGTTTTTATTTTAAAAAAATTTATAATAAGCATTTAAAGAATAAAGGATTATCTATTGAAGATGATTCTGCATTATTTACAAACGATCAAGAAGATGTTTTTACTATTTCTGGTTCTAAAAAGAATTTAAAAATTACAGATAACGAGGACTTAGAAATATTTCAATCATTTAAAAAAAAAAGAAATTATGTTGGAATAGGTTTTGATATTCACAAGTTGGTACCAGGAAGACCTCTTTATTTAGCAGGCTTAAAAATTAGATCCAAGTTAGGTACATTAGGGCACTCAGATGGAGATCCTGTTCTTCACTCGATAATTGATGCAATATTAGGAGCTTGTAAAATGGGGGATATTGGACAAATGTTTTCTGATAAAAACAAAAAATTTAAAAATATTAGGTCGACAGTATTACTCAAAGAAGTAATAAATAAGATTAAAGAAAAGAAATATCATATAAGTAATTTAGACATGAATATAATTACACAAACTCCTAAAATTAAAATTCATAAAAATAAAATGATTAAAAATATCAGTAATTTATGCAAAATTTCTGAAAACCAAATTAATATAAAAGGTAAAACAACTGAAAAGTTGGGCGTTATTGGAAAAAAACAAGCAATAGCTTGCGAAGTGATAATTTCAATTATTAAATATGATTAATAAAATCAATTTTCTATTCGTAACATTTTTAGGTCTTGGAAAAATTAATTATGCACCTGGAACTTTGTCATCTTTAATAACTACATTTTTATTGTTTTATTTTTTTCATATACTTAACCTATCCCATCAAACAATTTTAATTGGCTTTTTTATAATATTTTTTTATTCGCTTTATGCAATAAGTAGTTACATCAAAAAAAAGGAAAATAAGGATCCTAAAGAAATAGTAATAGATGAAATTATTGGCCAATCAATACCTATTTATGTTTATGAAATCTCTCACGGTATAGAAAAGAATTATAGTGAGGCTTATTTGTATTATATTTATATTTTTATTTTGTTTAGATTTTTTGACATAAAAAAACCTTTTCCTATAAGTTATTTTGATAAAAATTATAAAAATAGCCTAGGTGTTATATTGGATGATGTTATTGCTGGAATTTATGTTATTTTAACATTAATTATATTTATGGTAATAAAATCAAGTTTATCCTAATGAAAATAAATAAAATTATTAGTTTATTAATTAAAAAAAAATGTTCAATTTCTGTGGCTGAATCCTGCACTGGTGGCTTGCTTTCTAATTCCATAGCCTCAATAGATGGTGCATCTAAAGTATTTAATATGGGATTGGTAACTTACTCTAATAAAGCTAAAAAAAGTATTTTAAAAGTTCCACAAAAAATAATAACTAAATATGGAGCTGTGAGTTTTCAGTGTTGCTTATCTATGGTTAATAACCTTAGTAAAATTAGCAATAGTAACATCTGTATTTCAATAACGGGAATAGCGGGTCCCAAAGGTGGTTCAATAAAAAAACCTGTCGGATTAGTTTTTATCGGTATTAAAAAAAATAACAAAACCTATATAAATAAATATTTATTTAAAAATAAAGGAAGAAATAAGATTCAACAGCAAGCTGTTAAAAAATCTTTAGAATTAGTTTTTGGATTTATTAAATAAATCTGATGCTCTGCTCTCAAAAGCATTAGCAATCTTTACAAGACCTATATCGAAAGATTTTTTCATTAAAATATTTAAAATTTTATTTTTTAATTCAAAGTTAATGTGAAAATCTATTTGGCTTTTTTTACCAATATCTTTAAAAAACCATCGATTTTCTAAGTGTTTAATTGGTCCTCCAATATTAGTTACAAAAATTGAGTCTTTATTTTTGTCATAAATTACTAAGCTTTTATAAGTCTCTTTAAAAAAACTTTTTCCAATAGTGAGGTCTGCTATAATTTCGATTGTACTACCTTTGCTATTTTTGCTATGAATTTTTCCATCAATACACCAAGGCACAAATTCAGGGTATTTTTCAATATCAAGAACCATTTTAATTAAATTATCTTTTGTACAAGGTATGTCTTTTTTTAAATAAGCTTTGGGCATTCAGATTGTTCTTCTCTTAGCCTTTTCATTTTAGAAAAATCCTCGTCTGCATGATATGATGATCTCGTTAATGGTGAAGATGATACAATTAAAAAGCCTTTTGTTAGAGCTATTTTTTTTAGTTCTTCAAATTCATCAGGATGGACATATCTATTCAATGGATAATGTTTAACAGTTGGTTGAAGATATTGTCCAATAGTCAAAAAATCTACATTAGCAGATAATAAGTCGTCCATTACTTGGATAATTTCATCTTTTGTTTCACCAAGACCCAACATAATTCCAGATTTTGTAAATATTTTATTATTAATTTGTTTAGCAGATTTTAATAAATCAATTGAGGAGAAATACCTAGAACCAGGCCTCACTTTTCTATATAAACTCGGTACAGTTTCTATGTTGTGATTAAAAACATCTGGATTCGCTGCAACAACTTTTATATAAGAGTTTCCCTTTCGTAAAAAATCAGGTGTTAATACTTCTATAGTCGTGTTTTCATTAATTTTTCTTATAGCTATTATGACTTCTGAAAAGTGTTGCGCTCCTCCATCATCTAAATCATCTCTATCGACTGAAGTAATAACCACATGTTTTAAATTTAATTCTTTTGTAGCTTGAGCAATTTTATTTGGTTCCAAAGGATCTAAATCAACTGGCTTGCCTGTTCTAACATTACAAAAAGAACATGCCCTTGTACATGTGTCTCCCATAATCATAAAGGTTGCGTGTTTTTTACTCCAACATTCTGAAATATTAGGACAGCTAGCTTCTTGACATACTGTATGAAGTTTTTTTCTATTAATAATTTCTTTAGTTTTAAAATAATTTTTTGTATCTAATAATCGTGACCTAATCCATCTTGGTTTTTTTTTTATTAAACTTATTGGATTATTAATTTTTTCTGGATGTCTCAACTTCATATTTAATTAATAAATATTTTTTCATTCTTTTTTCCTACCATAAATTTTTCTCTATATAAAATTTCCAGATAGTCAGCATCAATAACGCCTGTTAAAAGATTGTTCTGTTTTTCAATTTCGTTTAATTGTTTAATAGCTATTAACTTATTTTTATTGAGTTGTTTAACTGTTTCTCTTTTCTCAAGATAAGAAATCAAACCTCTTTCACCCTCCAAAAGATTTAATAGCATATACAAAAATAAAGTAATGCATATAAGAACAAATTTGTTTTTATTAAATATTTCTAAAAATATCATTAATTTAAACTTTAGCCATTTTTACAGAATTTCCAAGTTCATCTTCGATCTTTAATAAACGGTTATATTTAGCTACTCTTTCTGATCTAGCTAAAGACCCTGTTTTTATTTGTGATGAGTTAGTAGCCACTGCTAAATCAGCTATAAAAGTATCTTCGGAATCCCCTGATCGATGTGAAATGATAGTCTTATAATTATGTTTGTGAGCAAGATTAATGACTTTTTGAGTTTCCGTTAATGTTCCTATTTGATTAGGTTTTATCAATATTGTATTAGCTGCTTTAGACTTTATACCCTTGGATAATCGTTTATGGTTTGTAACAAAAAGATCGTCTCCTACAACTTGAATATTATTGTCTACAAGCTTGGTAAAATTACTCCAAGAAGTCCAATCCTCTTCAAAAAATGGATCTTCGATTGATCTTATTGGATATTTTTTGATTAGTTCTAAATAATAATTAATTGTTTTATCGGGTGATAAAAACTGTGGTGAATTAATTGCATATTTATTATCTTTAAATAGTTCATTTGCCGCAACATCTAAACATATTGAAATATCTTCACCTGGTTTATATCCAGCCTTATCAATTGCCTCTAAAATAAATTCAATTGCTGCTTCGTTATTTTGCAGTGAAGGAGCAAAACCACCTTCATCACCAACAGTTGTTGGATAGTTTTTGCTACTTATAAGATTTTTTAATTTTTGTATTACTAAAAAACAAATATTAACTGCTTCTTTAAAACTTCTAGCTTTATCAGGTCTAATCATAAATTCCTGGATTCTTAAAGAATTATTTGCATGAACTCCTCCATTAATTATATTCATTAATGGAAGTGGTAAAGTTTTTTTATTTCCTAAATACTCATATAAAGGTAATTTTTTTGAAATGGCCGATACTTTAGAAACGGCTATAGAGACTGATAAAATTGCGTTAGCGCCTAATCTTTTTTTTTGATCCGTTCCGTCTAAATCAATTAGAGTTTGATCAATATTTTTCTGATCTTCCGGATTTAAACCATTAAGACTTTTTGCTATTTCTCCGTTTACTTTTTCTATTGCTTTTAAAACACTTTTTCCTAAATAATTTTTATTTTCTATATCTCTAAGCTCG
Source organism: uncultured Pelagibacteraceae bacterium (assembly GCA_902588625.1). Classification (GTDB taxonomy): domain Bacteria; phylum Pseudomonadota; class Alphaproteobacteria; order Pelagibacterales; family Pelagibacteraceae; genus AG-414-E02. The sequence continues at coordinate 4,851 of CACIPU010000003.1, forward strand.
AAAGATTCATAAGTTCCTGTAGATGCTCCCGAAGGCACGATTGCAGATCCAACGCTTCCATCATTTAATAGAATCTCAGTTGAAATAGTGGGCATTCCCCTGCTATCAAAAACTTGTCTTGCCTTGATGCTAGTTATTTTTGGCATCTTTTACTAAATTATCAATTTGAATTAATTTTTTTAATAAAGAAGATAGTTTTGATAAAGGAACCATATTTGGTCCGTCTGAAGGAGCATTATCTGGATCGGGATGAGTCTCTATAAAAACGGCCGCGACTCCTACGGCAACTGCTGCTCTAGCAAGATATTCAACGAACTCTCTTTGTCCACCACTTTTGTCACCCATTCCACCTGGTTGTTGCACTGAGTGCGTTGCGTCAAAAATAACTGGATAACCAGTTTTTGCCATTATTGGTATCGACCTCATATCTGAAACTAAAGTGTTGTAACCAAAACTTGCTCCTCTTTCAGTAAGTAAAATATTTTTATTTCCAGATTCTTCAATTTTTTTAATTACATTAACCATGTCCCATGGAGCTAAAAACTGTCCTTTTTTTATATTAACAATTTTTCCTGTTTTAGCTGCAGCTATTAACAAATCTGTTTGACGACATAAAAAAGCTGGAATTTGCAGAACGTCAACATGTTTAGAAACTACAGTACACTGATCAATAGAGTGAACATCTGTTAAGATAGGAATCTGCAATTCATTTCTAATCTTATCAAAAATCGGAAGTGATTTTTCTAATCCAATTCCCCGTTTTCCTTTAAGGCTTGTTCTGTTAGCTTTATCAAACGATGTTTTATAAATGAGTTTAATTCCAAGCTCTTTAGTAATTTTTTTTAATTCTTTTGATACTTCAATAGCATGGGATTCACTTTCTAGCTGACATGGTCCAGCAATCAAAGTAAATTTATCAGAATTAGAAATATTTATATCGTTACATTTAACTATTTTATTTTGCATTAACTAATTTCCTTTTGTTTGTGGGCAGCTTTAATAAATGATGAAAATAAAGGATGTGGATTAAAGGGTCTAGATTTAAACTCAGGATGAAATTGAACACCTATAAACCACGGATGTGTTTTAAGTTCTACTATTTCAGGCAATAAACCATCTGGAGAGATTGCTGAAAATATTAATCCTTTTTTTTCAAATTCGCTTTGATATTTTATGTTCACTTCGTACCTATGTCTGTGTCTTTCACTAATTTTTTTCATTGAATATATTTTTGATGTTAATGAATTTTTTTTTAATATTGCATCATATAAACCAAGTCTCATTGTCCCGCCTAAATTTTTTTCATTACCTTTAAAAATTTTATTACCTTTTTGCCATTCATTTATTAAGCCTACAACAGGTGTGCAATTATTTCCAAATTCACTGCTAGAAGCATTTTTAATTTTCAGTAAATTTCTAGCGGCTTCGATAACAGCCATTTGCATACCAAAACATATACCAAAAAAAGGTATATTGTTTAATCTTGCGTATTTTATGGCAGCAATTTTTCCTTCACTTCCCCTTTTTCCAAAACCTCCAGGGATAAGTATGCCTGAAACTTTTTTTAATAAAGCGTCTAAATTGTCAACTCTTAAGCTATCAGAATCTATACGGTCTAATTTTACTTTAAGCTTATTAGATATTCCTCCATGCGCTAATGCTTCATCTAAAGATTTGTAAGCGTCTTTTAAATTTACATATTTTCCAATGATTCCAATATTTACCTCTTTTTTTGATCGTAAAACATTTAATGTGATTTTTTTCCATTTTGTAAGATTGGGTTTCTTTTTACTTTTTATGTTAAAATAAGATAAAACACGCTCATCAAGTTTTTCTTTGTGAAAACTAATGGGTGCCTCATAAATAGTTTTCACATCTATTGTTTCTATTACATTTTTTATATCAACATTACAAAATAAAGATATTTTTTCTCTTTCATTTTTAGGTATACTTTTTTCACTTCTACAAATAATTATATCTGGTTGTATGCCCAAACTTCTCAATTCTTTTACTGAATGTTGTGTAGGTTTAGTTTTAAGTTCAGCTGATGCTTTTAAATAAGGTACAAGAGTTAAATGTATAAATAAACTATTCCTTTTTCCTATATCATTTGAAAATTGTCTTATAGCTTCTAAGAAAGGTAAACTCTCTATATCTCCAACAGTTCCACCAATTTCACAGATAATAAAGTCTTCATTTTTTACGTTATGAGATATAAATTTTTTAATTCTATTTGTTACATGTGGAACAACCTGAACTGTTCCTCCCAAATAATCTCCTCTTCTTTCTTTTTTTATAATATCGCTGTAGATACCTCCTGTTGTAATGTTATCAAATTTAGTAGCTGATATTTCTGTAAACCTTTCATAATGACCTATATCCAAATCTGTTTCAGCGCCATCATCAGTTACGAATACTTCTCCATGTTGAAATGGATTCATGGTTCCTGGGTCAACATTTAAATACGGATCTAATTTTCTTATTCTAACTTTGTATCCTCTTAATTGAAGCAAAGAAGCTAAAGAAGCTGAGGATAGTCCTTTTCCAAGTGATGAAACCACGCCGCCAGTGACAAATATATATCGCGCCATGGAAGTGTATTATAGTAAAGATTAATGGAGAAAGAAAGTTAAATTATTACTCTGATTTTGGAATTTCTGGTTCTGATGACACTTTTTCTTCTTCTGTAGATTCTAAAACAGATTTTGTAGGAAGGTTTTCTTTAGAAACAATTGTCAATGAAATACTAGTAATAATAAACAAAGTTGCTAATAAAGCTGTAGCTTTAGTTAAAAAATTGCCAGCTGATCTAGATGAAACAAAGCTTTCTTGTGAAACTCCCAGTCCTAAAGCTCCACCTTCAGATTTTTGAAGTAAAATAGAACCTATTAACAAAATGGCTAAAATTACATTTAAAATTAAAAGAAAATTTTCCATTAGTGTTATTTATAGTAATTTTTTATTATATCAATAAATTTTTTAGAAGATTGGGAGGCGCTACCTATTAAAAAACCATCAATTTCATTAACATTAGATAAAAGTTTAACATTTTTACCATTTACCGATCCACCATATAAGACTTTAGGAAAGTTTTTAGTTTTAAAAATTTTTTTATAACTAATTTTTATATATTTAATTATATATTTTAGTTCATTAATATTTGGAATTTTATTAGATCCTATACACCAAATAGGTTCATATGCTATCATTATTCTTTTTTTGTTAAAACTTTTTTTAATACACTCTTTTATTTGTTTTCGAATAATAGAATATGTTTTTCCTCTTTTTTTTTCATGAGAAGTTTCTCCAATACAGTATATTACATTTAACTTCTGGTTAAGAGAAGACTCAATTTTTTTTTCGATTAATTTTGGACTTTCTCCTTCTTTTCTATTTTCTGAGTGTCCTAAAATTATATATTCAGATCCCACTTTTTTTAACATTGATGCATTAACGGATCCAGTAAAAGGACCGCTTGCTTCATGATGGTGGCAATTTTGAGCTCCTATTGAAATTGATTTTTTTTTCAGCTTTTTAACAAAAAAATTAATTAATATATTAGGAACACATATTACTATTTTTTTTTTATTAATATAATTATTTTTAGAAATATAGGTATTTATTTTAGATATGATTTTAAATGATGCTAAATCACCAAACATTTTCCAATTTCCTATAAAATACTTTAATTTATTTGTCATGATATAAAAATTAATTTATAGAGTATCTAAATATATAACAATAAAATAATTTTAATTAAAAATGTTAGGATCTATAAGAAAATTCTCGACTTCAATTTATGCCAAGATACTTTTAGGTATAGTTATTATCCCTTTTGTATTTTGGGGTATGGGATCATCATTTGTTGGTGGTAATCAAAATGTTATAGCTACAATTGATAAAGAAAAACTTTCAACAAATGAATTTGCCAACTTTGTTTCTTCTTACAAAAAAAAGGACGATAAAATTTCTTCTACTGAAATTGATCAACTACTTTCAGCATACATAGGAGACAAACTCATTGAGATGGAATATGAAAATTATGGCATCTTATTATCTGATAAATCCTTGCGTGAATTAATAAGAAATCAAAAAGAGTTTAAAAAAAATAATAAATTTTCACGAACTCAGTATGAAAAATTTTTAATAGGAAACAATTTAGACGCTGTAAGTTTTGAAACAAACCTTGCGTTACAAGAGAAAAAAAAGCAACTTTTAAGTTTGATTGGTGGTGGAGTGGTTCCGTCAGATTTTATGATTAACAAAATTTATAACATGATAAATCAAAAAAGAAATATCCAATTAATAAAATTAAATGATGCTTTTAAAAATGAACTAAATTTTGCAAACGAAAAAATAGAAACTTACTATGAAAAAAATAAAGACAGGTATGTTGACACTTTTAAAAAAGCACAATTATTAGAAATTACTCCTAAAAAACTAAATGGAACAGAAGAGTTTAATGATCTCTACTTTAAAAAAATTGATGAAATTTATGATGGAATAATTCAAGGTAAAAATTTTGACTCTATAATTAAAGATTATAACCTAACTGGAAAAAAAAATTTTCAAATTAATTCACAAGGTCAAGATTTAAATTATAATTTAGTAAATGAGATATCACCATTTATCGTAAATGAAATTTTTAAATTAACTAGTGAAGAGCCTACCACCTTAATAGATGACAATAGCAAATATTACATTGTTGAAACTATTGACACAGAAATAGTTCAGAAGAAAATATCAGATGTAAATGTTAAGAAAGATATTATTAAAGATTTGAAAATTGCAAAAAAAAGAGAGTTAATGTCTAATATTATTAGCAAAGTTAATCAAAATAATTATAACAAAGTTGATTTTGATGAATTTATAAGAAAAAAAAGCGCTACAGTCCAAAAAATAAAATTACAAAGTATTAGTGATACAAAAGTACTTAGTGAAAATGTTGTGAAACAAATTTATTCAGTTCCTAATAAAAAAGTTATTGTGTACTATGATATTGATTTTAAAAATAATTTCTTAATTTATATAGATTCTATAACAGAGGTAAGTATTGATAAACAATCAAAAGATTATGAAAAATATTTAAATTTATCTAAGACTAGAATTACAAGTAGTATGTTTAATGCTTATGATGATTATATAAAATCCAAATATGAAATTGAGATAAATTATAAAGCGTTAAAAAATGTGAAAAGTTATTTTAATTAATGAACATAAATTTAAAAACATTTACAAAAAAACATAAGAATAAAAAAAATCAAATATTTTTCCAAAAAAGTCATTTTAAAAGCTCCTTTGCTATTGAAAATATTATTGATAATTATTTAATTAAAAAAAACAGTTTTATTTTCGAGTCCGTTGAAAAAAGAAAAATTCGTGGTCGATATACGATACTTGGAGGAGATCCTGATAAGATTTGGGATTTCAACAAAAATAAAATTTATTTAACTGAAAATTCTAAAAGAAAAATTATTAAAGAAAATCCGTATATATATTTAAAAAAATTAATTGATAATTTTAACTTCAAATTACCAAAGGGTTTGCCTCCTCTATCATCACTTTTAGTTGGTTACTTTTCTTATGATATTGTTAGATATATTGAAAAAATACCAAATAAATGTATTGATGATTTGAAAATACCGGATATTAGGTTGATAAGACCTAAAACTATAATTATCTATGATAATTTAAAAAAAGAAATTTACTTTATTGCAAACTGTTTTGCTGATCAGAAAATTAAAAATTATAAAAATTATTACAATACACAGCTCAAATTTATTTCTTCATTAAAGAATGATGTTTTTCAAAAAAGGAATAAGATTTTTATCAAACATAAAAAAATAAAAAAAATCAATGTAAAATCAAATATTTCTAAGAAGAGATTTAAGGATATAGTTTTAAAAGCTAAAAAATATATTAAAAAGGGTGATATTTTTCAGGTAGTACTTAGCCAAAGATTTGAAACACAATTAAGCAAGCCTCCTCTGGAAATTTATAAAAAACTAAGAAAAAACAATCCTTCTCCATTCATGTTCTTCTTTAATTTTAATGACTTTCAAATAGTTGGTAGTAGTCCTGAGATATTGGTTAGACTTAGAGATAATAAAATTACAATAAGACCAATTGCTGGTACTCGTCCAAGAGGAACTAATTTTAACAAAGATCAAATCTATAAAAAACAACTCTTAAATGATCAAAAAGAACTAGCTGAGCATCTTATGTTACTTGATTTAGGAAGAAATGATGTTGGTAAAGTTTCAAAAGTAAATACAGTTAAAGTTACAGAGCAATTTAAAATTGAAAAGTATTCTCATGTTATGCATATAGTTTCGAATGTGGAAGGTCGTTTTGATAAAAAAACATCTTTATTAGATACTATGCTTGCTGGTTTTCCTGCTGGAACAGTGACTGGAGCGCCAAAAGTAAGAGCCATGGAAATTATTGATGAATTAGAGAAAAATCAAAGAAAAATGTACGCTGGTTCAATCGGTTACTTTTCTGCAAATAAAAGTTTTGATACATGTATAGCTCTAAGAACATCCTTAATAAAAAATAATAAATTTTATATTCAATCGGGAGCAGGTATTGTTGCTGACAGCGTTCCTGAAAAAGAATATCGTGAGACAGTTAATAAAGCTAAAGCTTTGATTAAATCTTTGGATTAAAAATGAAAATTTTATTAATAGATAATTATGATAGTTTTACATATAATTTGTATCACTATATATCTGCTTTAAAATGTAAAGTGGAGGTTTACAGGAATGATCAAATTAAAATTGACCAAATTGAAAAAAATAAATACAAGAAAATAGTTATTTCACCTGGGCCTGGAAATCCCTATCAAGCAGGTAATTGCCTAAAAATTGTTAAGCATTTTTATAAAGTATTACCCATTTTAGGTGTTTGTCTAGGTCATCAAATTATAGGTCAAGTATTTGGATCTAAAATAGTATGTGCTGAAATTTTAATGCATGGAAAAACAAGTTTAATTAAACATAATAAAACTGGTATTTTTAAGGGATTAAAAAAGAATTTTCTTGCTACAAGATATCATAGCTTAATTATTGATAGAAAAACTATGAGCAAGGATTTAATAATTACTGCTGAAACAAAGGATAAATTAATAATGGGAATAATGCATAAAACATTTGATGTTCACGGTGTTCAATTTCATCCTGAGAGTATTAAGACTACAGAAGGAAAGAAATTATTAACGAATTTTATCAAAAAATAAAAAAAATGAGTAAATTTGAAAATTTAATTAATAATATATCTAAAGGAAAAAATTTAAGCTTTGAAGAAAGTAAATTAATTTTTTTAGAAATTATGAGTGGTAATTTAAGTGAAGAATTGATTTGTAAATTTCTAATAAGTCTCTCAGAAAAAGGTGAAACAGCTGAAGAAATAGCTGGTGGAGTATATATATTAAGAGATAAAGCCCTAAAAGTAGAAGTTCCAGAAAATACTATTGATACTTGTGGTACAGGTGGAGACGGAAAAAATACTTTAAATATTTCGACAGCTTCATCTCTTCTTTTGGGAAGTATGGGCGTAAAAATTGCAAAACATGGTAATAAAGCATTATCATCAAAGTGTGGATCAGCTGATGTTCTTGAAAAATTAAACATTAATATAAATTTAAGCCCAGAGGAAGTTGCTCAAAATATAGTTGAAAAAAATTTTGCTTTCATGTTTGCCCCAAATTATCATTTAGCTATGAAGCATGTTGGCCCAGCAAGAAAAAAAATAGGAAAAAGAACAATTTTTAATTTAATAGGTCCCTTGAGTAATCCTGCTAAAGTTAGAAGGCAAATTGTCGGCGTTTACAGTAAAAAATTTTTATTACCCTTTGCAAAAGCATTAAAAAGTTTAAAATCATTACATGCGTGGATAGTACATAGCGAAGATGGTATGGATGAAATATCACCATTTGCACCGACTTATATTTATGAATTAAAAAATAATAATATAAATGAGATTTCCATAAACCCCAAAAAACTTGGTATTAAATATAATAACCCAAATAATTTAGTTGGAAAAGATGCTGAATATAATGCTAAACAAATAATTAATATCTTTTCTGGTGAAGAAAATGAATTTTCTGAGGCTGTTTGCTTAAATTCGGCTGCAGCTTTGCTTGTTGCTAATAAATTTACTGATTTCGAATCTGCTTATAGAAATAGTAAAGAATTTATTTCTACGGGAAAATCTTTAAAATACTTAAAGACTATTCAAACTAAATAAATGGAAAACATTTTAAAAAAAATTATTGATAAAAAAAAGGAAAAAATTTCTTTACTAAAAAAAGAATTAAATATAAACACCATATTAAAAAATATTAGTAGCACAAAAAACTATATAAACTTTATAGATAAAATTAAAAGCAAAGAAAAGAAAAATGAAATTTCTATTATTGCTGAAATAAAAAAAGCTAGTCCTTCAGCTGGGCTTTTAGTTAAAAACTTTGATCCTCTTAAAATAGCTAAAACTTATGTGGAAAATGGGGCTCAATGTTTATCTATACTAACAGAAGAAGATTTTTTTTTAGGAAAACTTGAATACATGAAAAACGTAAAAAATAATTTTCAAATACCAATTTTAGGTAAGGACTTTTATATAGATACATACCAAATAGCTTTAGCTAAAAGTTATGGTGCTGATTGCATCCTTATAATTCTTTCTGCGGTTGATAAAATTTTAGCTAAAGATCTTTATCAAGCTGCTAATGACTTAAATATTTCATCAATTGTTGAAGTTCATTCTAAGAAAGAAGCTGAAATAGCCTTATCTTTTTCTAAGTCTATTATTGGAATAAACAATAGAAATTTAAAAACTTTAGATATATCAATTAATAATTCTTTGATTCTTTCGAAGATTTTGAGCTCTCACCGTAACCCATTAATATGTGAAAGTGGCATTCATTCAAAAGAAGATATTAATATTATTCTTAAAAAAACAAAAATTCGCAGTTTTTTAATCGGAGAATCACTTCTCTCTGGTGATAATATAGGGTCAAAATTAGGCCAATTTTCTTCAATAAACGTTGAAAATTAAGGTCTTTTTACCATTGATTTAAAATAAGAACTTTTGTAGAACGGTAGATGTACGATATTTGTTCTATGCTTACAAAAAAACAAAAAAACCTATTACTTTTTATTAATAAAAAAATTAGATCTACAGGTGTATCCCCTTCTTATGAGGAAATGAAAAATTCATTAAACTTAAAATCAAAATCAGGGATTCACAGACTTATATCTGCCCTTGAAGAAAGAGGTTTTATAAGAAGGCTAGCACACAAAGCAAGAGCTTTGGAAGTTCTAAAACTTCCAGAAACAGCAAGTGCAAATGATATTTACAATTCTTTTTCGCCTAGTGTAATAAAAGGAGGACTAGACGCAGATAATTATAAAAAAAGTATGCATGAAATACCTGTTTTAGGTAAAATAGCTGCCGGAACACCAGTTGAAGCGATTCAAAACGAAGTCAATAGAATATCAATACCGGAAGAACTTAGTAATAATGGTGAACACTTTGGATTAAAAGTGACAGGCGATTCTATGATTGAGGCAGGAATCAATGATGGTGATACGGTTATTGTAAAAAAATCCAATACAGCAAACAATGGACAAATTGTTGTAGCTTTAATAGATGATCACGAAGCTATGCTTAAAAGATTGAGAAGAAAAGGTAAAGTTATTGCTCTTGAGAGTGCGAACAAAAAATATGAGACTAAGATTTTTGGCCCTGATAGAGTTAAAGTCCAAGGTGTCCTAGTATCTTTATATAGAAACTTTCAATAAAATAGTTTAATAATATTTAATGAGTTTTGTAGCAACAAGATTTGCTCCCTCACCGACAGGACCTCTCCATATAGGTGGTGTAAGGACTGCTTTGTTTAATTGGTTGTTTTCAAAAAATAAAAAAGGGAAATTTTATTTAAGAATTGAAGATACTGATAAAGAAAGATCTAGAGATGAATATAAAAAGCAAATAATACAATCTTTAAAATGGATTGGCATTAATTATGATGGTAATGAATATATCCAATCACAAAATATTGAATTACACAGAAAAATAGCTGATGAACTTTTGAAGAAAGGCTTTGCATATAAATGTTATTGTACAGAAAAAGAAATTGAAGAACAAAAAAAAAAGTCAAAAGAAAATAAAATGCCTTTTATATATAATAGAAAATGTCGAAATGCGGAAAGTGCAGATTCTTCTAAGGGTGTTAACCCCGTAATACGGTTTAAAAGTAAAATTACTGATATCAGTTCCATTAAAGATTTAGTTCAAGGTGAAATAAATATATCTAATTCAACAATAGAAGATTTTGTAATACTTCGAAAAGATGGTACACCTACTTATCAACTGTCAGCTGTTGTTGATGATAATAAGATGGGAATAAGCCACATAATAAGAGGAGATGATCATAAAATTAATACTTTTAAACAAAAACAAATTTATGAAGCTATGCAGTGGAAGTTGCCTGCATTTGCACACGTCCCATTAATACACAGTAACGAGGGTAAAAAACTATCTAAAAGAGATAATTCATCAACGTTAATTGATTTTATTAAAATTGGAATACTACCTGAGGCTTTAAGAAACTATTTATTGAGATTGGGATGGTCACACAAAGATAAAGAAATTTTTACCTTAGAAGAAAGTATTAAATATTTTAATTTAGCAGGTATAGGCAAATCGCCTTCAAAATTAGATTATGAAAGAATTTTATCAATAAATGAACATTATATAAAAAGTTTTGACGAAAAAGAGTTATACAAAAGATTAAAAATTTATTCTGAAGATAACAAAAAAAAAATTGATAATAAATTTGATGATAAATTATTAAAATCAATCCATTTTCTTAAAAATAAAGCTAAGTCGTTAGGAGATATTTATAATAATGCAGAATATATTATGTCTGAAAATTTAATTATTAAAAGCGAAGAACTGAAATTAATTGATGCATCGTCAAAGAAAATTATTAATGATTTCTCAATAAGAATCGAGAATTCTAAAGAACTAAATAAAAATATATTAGAAAAAAATCTTAAAGAATTAGTAGAATTATATAAAACAAATTTCAAAGGTGTGGGTCAACCAATGCGTATTGCATTAACTGGCTCAAGATATGGGCCTGGAATATATGATATAATTTTATCTTTAGAGAAAAAAGAAGTTTTAAAAAGATTAAATAGATTTAAGTGATAACAAGCTTTAATTAGAGATTTTTGATTTCATCATTTAAGATGGTCGCAATTTTTTCCGACGACGTACCATTTGTTTTCATTTTTTTTAAAATTTTATTAAAACTATCAATCTGATTTTTTCTTAAATTTGGTTTTGTCATATATTCGTTAAATACTTGATATATTTTATTATGATTGCAATCTGATTGTATTAATTCAGGTATAATTTCATCGTTAGCCATAATATTTAAAATATTTGCGAATTTTACTTTAACTAGCAATTTGATAATAAAGAAATTAATAAAATTCATTTTATATATAATTAATGATGGTAATCCTGCATTACATATTTCTAATGAGATTGTTCCTGATTTAACAATAGCAAAAGAAGTTTCTGATAATTTATTTTTTTTAATTACATCATCAGATATTACTTCATAGTTTTTAATAGCTGCTTTAACTAAAAAATTGCTTAAATAATTTTTAAGATGCTCAATAGTATGAAATACAAACTTATAATCCTCACCTTTTTTTTGAGTTAAAATAATAAATTTTATTAAAATGGGCATTAAGGATTTAATTTCAGATAAACGACTGCCGGGAAATATTGAGATGATTTTTTCTTTATTAGTATTTAACTTAGAATTATCAGTATTAGTAGAATTAGTAACATCTAAAAGAGGATGGCCAACAAAAGTTGATTTTAAGTTTTCCTTATCAAAATATTTTTTTTCAAATGGAAAAAGTAATAACATATGGTCTAAAAAATATTTCAGTTTTTTTACACGTCTTTCTCTCCAAACATAAACTTTAGGAGCAACAAAATGAATTGTTTTAATTTTTGGTTTAATTATTTTAACCCTTTTTGAAATTCGCAAAGTAAAGTCTGAACTATCAACTGAAAATAAGATATCTGGATTAAATTCAATAATTTTATCTACTGTATAATTAATTTTTTTTTTTATTTTAAATATATTTAAAATGACTTTAGTAAACCCAAGAAAAGTAATTTCATTTAAATCATAGAGCGACTCAATACCAAGATTCTTTAAGTTTTCTCCACCCACGGATAAATATGAAATTTCATTGTTTTTGGTTTTAAGTTTAGATATAGCTTTGGATGCAAGTTTATCGCCAGATGGCTCTCCAGTAAGTACGAATATTTTTTTCATTTAACTTTAATAAACATTTTATTTTTATTAGCGAAACTAATGCATTTAGTTCTTTCTAGAAATACATTCTGATTACTTTTTAAAACAACTCCCTTTATTCCTGCTAATTTACATTGATAAAATGTTTTATATCCAACGGTAGGTAAATCGATTCTCAAATCTTGTTTCGGTTTTGGAAATTTAACCAAGACACCACTATTATTAGTAGTTTCTTTTTTACATTTTTTTAACATGTATTCAGTGCCTTCTTTACTCTCGACAGCAATTACTTTTCCATTTCTTACAACGGTTCCTTGAGAAAAATTATATTTTTTTAATTTTTTTAGCGTACTAATTGCTTTTTTAATATCTTTATTATCTTTTTTATTAGGTTTTAGTTTTGAATAATTTCCTCTTTTCAAAGATAAATTACTATTAAAGGTTAAAGAATTAAGTGTTTTAATATTCTCACTATTTAAAATTCTTATTATTTCCTTTAAAATAGCAGCATCTCCTAATCTAGAGCTTTTAATAATTTTTGGCATATAATATATGCCCTTTAAATCTAATTTTAGCCTTGAAAAATTTGGTCTCTTTACAGTTCCAGCAAAAATGACTTTTTTACAATTATTTTCTTTTAGAATATTTATTATTTTTCCAAATTGCCCTATTGAGGCTGAATAGGAATTAATATTTTTTTTAAAAATATTTTTTCTTGTTAAATCAATTATTAAATACTTTAATCTTTTTCTTTTAATTTTCTTAAGTATTTCAAGAGGTAAAGTATTTTCGCCAAATATAAGACCTATCATTATTTTGATTGTGGTGTGCAAATAGGTCTTTTTTTATCTTTTGATATAAAATTTATGACCTCATTTACTAATTGATTATCTTTAAACTCTCCATTTATACTATTCAAATTTTCATGAAGGTTTTTTGATGCAAATATTTTTTTGAAAGCAGTATCTAATTCTAAAATTGTTTTATTATCATATTTTTTTCTTTTTAAACCTATTAGGTTAATTCCACGTAAGTAATTTCGATTACCAAAAGATAGCCCAAAAGGAATTACATCTTTTAAAACTCCTGTCATTCCACCTATCATTGCCAATCTTCCAATTCTCGTAAATTGCTGCACAGCAGAATTTCCTCCAATAACAACAGAGTCTTCGATTGTTACATGCCCTCCTAAAGGCACATTGTTTGCAATTACTACATTATTCCCAATATAACAATCGTGAGCAACATGTGATGAAATCATAAGTAAGTTGTTGTTTCCAATAAATGTTTTACCCCCTCCACCACTTGTACCTGGATTTATACTTACATATTCTCTAATTGTATTATTTTCACCAATTTCTAAACTATTAGTTTCACCTTTATATTTTAGATCTTGAGGATTTGTACCGATTGTTGCAAATGGGAAAATCTTTGTCCCTTTTCCAATTTTGGTATTTCCTTCAATGTGAACATTAGATATCAATTCAACGTTGTCTTTAATATCAACATTAGCACCCACATAGCAAAAAGGTCCAATCTTAGCTTTGGAATCAACTTTTGCATCTTTATGAATAATGCTTGATTTATGAATCATTTTTATTTGTTTCTATCAACTATTGTTGCAGACCATTCAGCGTCAGCCATTTTTTTATCATTTACTTTTGCTACTCCTTTATACTTCCAAACTCTCCCGTGTGAACGTACAGCCTCAATATGAAGATGTAATTCACAATCTGGTAATACAGGATTTCTAAATCGAGCTTTTTCGACACTCATTAAATAAACTAATTTATTTTCATATTCTTTAGGGTTAACCCCGTATGCTGTCAAAGCTGCAGCTGCTTGGCCAAATGCTTCTACTATAAGAACTCCTGGCATTACTGGTTGTCCTGGAAAATGCCCTTGCACAAAAAAAGATTCTTTTTTTACATTTACGATGGCTGTAGCAGATTTTAGATGAACTATATTTATCAACTTTTCGATTAAAAGCATAGGTTCTCTATGTGGCAATAGACTCTCTATTTTTTTTTTATCTATACTATCACTATTCATTTTTTCTTTCTTAGTTTAACAAATTCTTTTAAAGGTATCGCAGGATATCCCATTACTTGCATGTTGTCAGAGACATTATTAATTACTCCACTACCTCCTCCAATTTTAACATTATTTCCAATTTTAAGATGCCCTGATATTCCTGCTTGACCACCAATAACCACATTATCGCCTAATACTGTACTCCCTGCAAAGCCAACCTGCCCTGCTATCATACAATTTTTACCAATTTTTACATTATGAGCTACATGAACTTGGTTGTCTAAAAAAGTATTACCTCCTATAACTGTATTTGTTAATGAGCCTCTGTCTATAGTGCTATTTGCTCCTATCTCTACTCCATCCTCTAAAATAACAGATCCAACATGTGGTGATCTAATATTTTTATCTTTTATAGGTATAAAACCAAAACCTTTAACTCCTATTTTACATCCGTCCTGAATATGAACATCATTTGCGATAAGTGAATTCTTTATAGTAACAAAAGATCCTATTAAACAATTTTCTCCTATAACAACATTACTTTCAATTATAGTGTTGCTAGCAATACAGGTGTTTTTCCCGATAAGAACATTTTTTCCTATGAGAACATTCGTTCCAAATTTAACATTTGAAAAATTTTTAAAATCTTCAGCTTTTTTCAATGAATTATCTGGGAAGTCCATATCTGCTGTTGGATAAAACATTTTCGAAGTAAGTGTTACAGCAAAAAGGACATTTTTTACGTCAATTTTAATACAGTTTTTTGGTAAATATTTAAATAAATTTTTAGTTGAAATGCAGGCTTTAGCTTTGGTTTTAAGTGATAGATCTTTATACTTTATTGAATTAAAAAAAGTTATATCTTCAGGTGTTGCATTATTTAATGATTCAAAACCATAAATCATAGTATTGCTATCTTTATAAGAAGACTCAGAAATACCAATATTTTTAATTATGTTGTTTAAAGGAAATGGTCCTTTTTTCTCATAAAAATGATTTTTAGTCATTTTATTTTAAAGCTATTGAAGGAAGTACCTTATTAAGTTTATCAACTATGATTTTAGTTATATCGTTTGATGAATTACCCGCTAAGACAGTCTTTTTGTCCACAACTAATGATATATTATTTTCTTTAATATACGCTTGTAAAAGAGGTTCGATGCTTTTAATTAGTGTAGAGCGTGCTTCTGCCCTTTGAGTAGCTATTTTATCTAACGATGCTCTTCTTTGTGACTGGTAATCAATCACTTTTTTTCTTAGGGCATCACTTTTCTTTACATACTCTTCTTTTGACAAAATTGTTTTTTTAGTTAGCAAATCTGATTCTTCCTTTTTTAAATTTTGTTCCATATCTGAATATTTTTTTGAATTATCTTTCAATGATTTCTTTAAAAACTCTTGTGCTCCTTTTCCAGCTTTACTTTCATTTAAAACGTATTTTAAATCTAAAAATGCAATTTTATCTTCTGCAAAAGTATTAGTACTTAAAATAAGTAAAAAAGTAATTACAAAAAATCTTACGAAATATTTCATTAAAATGATGTTCCTAGTCTGAAATTGAAAGTTTCGGTTTCGTCATTTGTAGCCTTTGTTATGCTTTGAGCTAATGTAAAACTGAGAGGTCCTATAGTCGTAAAAACATTTGCGCTGACTCCTACTGATGTTCTTATAGTATTTGTCTCATCTAAAGCAGCATAATCTACACCCCAAACATTAGCTGCATCAAGAAATGCACTAAAATCTGTTCTGTAAGCCTCTGGTAAAAGATTTGGTAATTGAGCCTCTGCACTCATAGCTGTAGTGTAATTTCCTCCTATATAGTCATCTCCGTCTTTAGGGCCAACCTTAAAAGTATTGAAGCCTCTTAGTTTATTTCTAGGTATATAAAGTCTATTTGTCAATCTAACATCGCTGTCAATACCAGTTATAGTTCTTGCATGAAATTTTAAGGAACCAATCAAATCTTCTGAAAAATCATGATAACTATTTATGTCTAAACCATTTAAAATTGATGAAGAATCTTGAATGATTGGTAGAGATTGTCTAAAGACAACTTGTGAACCTTGAGTTGGTTTGAAAGCCTGATTTCTTTTGTCGCTAGCTAAAGAATATCCTAAATCAGCATTAAAAAAATTACCTTCCATTTTTTTAACAGACGACGATGCTGTTGAATCAACTTCAATATCTTCAAAAACTACGGTAAAATTTGGAGATATGTAAAAATCTTCATATTGTTCAAATGAAGTTCCAAGATCAAATCCAGTCTTTGAACTTTTGAACCCAGACGTAGTAGATCTATCAGTAGAGGAAACATCTAAAGCTGCTTGGACTGCATTTCCAGTATACTTGTAGTTAGGGTTATTTACTGAAATATTTCCACTAATTTTTGTTTCTGATATATTTAAATCGGAAATTAATTTAACACCTCGACCTAACCAATTATTTTCTTTTACAGAAACTAAGAAGCTTGTTCCATCTGTTCCAACTCCAGCTCCTGCCATAATTTCACCTGTAGCTTTTTCCTCAACCGAAATATTTAATATTTTAAGGTCATTCGAAGATCCTTCAACTACTTCATGATCAACTTTTCCAAAAATATTCCTTGCTTTAATCTCATTTATTGATTTATTAACTAAAAGTGCACTATAGGGATCTCCTTCATCTACAATAAGAGCGCTTCTTATAACTGAATCGTTTGTAACAGAATTTCCAGTAATATTTATTCTCTCAATGATTACTTTTTCTCCTTCAAAAATATTAATCTTAACCTCAACATTTTGTCCATCAAGTGTTTCTAAAACATTGTGGTTAATAAATTGTAACTCTTTTTGTTCACTTAGTTTATCAATTTTATCTAATACGGATTTTAATTTTTTTTGAGAATAATATTTCCCAACTAGTTTATTAAATTCTTTTTCTAAAGATACAAATGCATTTTTTTCTAAGGTTTCAGATATGTTCGCATATACTTTATTAAATTTATATCTTTTACCAGCATTAATATTAAAACTTAAAACAAAACCTTGATCAGGTGAATATTCAACATTTGTAGATTTTACACTTACTTCATAGTAACCTTGGTTTCTGTAATAATTTTTTAATAGTCTTGTGTCTAAATCTATTCTCTCTTTACTTAAATATACATTTCTCGATATAAATTTCCAAAACTGAGCTTCGTCAGAAGTTATTATATCTCTTAATTTTTTTTCTCTTATTTTCTTATCTCCTAAAAAATATATTTTAGCAATTTTTGCTTTATCACCCTTGTCTATTAAAAAAGAAATATTTATTCTATTTTTATCTAATCTCTCAATTTTACTGTCAATTTTTACAAAATAGTGTCCAAGACTTCTATAAAATTCTTTTATTAAATTTATATCACTCTTTATATTATTTTCATTAAAAGCTCCGCTCTCCCTTAACGTTAATAGTTCAATAATTTTTTCCTTAAACTTTGAAGCTTTTTCACCTTCTAATTTAATCTGATTGACAATTGGATTCTCTTTCACGGTAATATTTAAAATATTATTTTCTATAGAAGCTGAAATGTCTGAAAAGAAACTTGTATTATAAAGTTTTTTTATTAATAAATTTAAATCATTAGTTTCATAATTCTTTCCAATTGTAATGTCGCCAAATAACATTATCGTTTCTGCAGAAATTCTTTCATTTCCTTTAACATTTATCTTTTCAATTGTATCTGCATGCACAGATAAACTTAAACTCGAAACGAATAAAAAGAATGAGATTATAAAAATTTTAAGTTTTGACATAATGTTATATTACACACATACGATTTGTTTTCAATCTGGCCCATTTGTCTATTATTTCTATATCTTTTACTGATTTAGCTTTCCTTCTAGCATATTTTTTAAAATCTTTATCTTTAAAAATCTTATTAATATTCCTAACTATGTCTAAAAAACCAATTTTTTTTCTTAAAAAAAGACCTACTAATACTTCATTTGAAGCATTCACTATGATTGGGGTTGACGGACCTGAATTTAGGCATTTATCAACTAACTTTATAGCTGGGAATCTTTTTTTATCTACTTCATAAAAATTCATATCATTTAAAAGTTTAGTATTAATTTCGTGTGATCTGCAAAACATATTTCTATTAATATTTAAAATATTAAAAATTGGTATTTTCATATCAGTCTTATATAAAATCATTTTTATTAACCCATTTTTGAAACGGACTATTGAGTGAACAAATGATTGAGGATGTATTTTAATTTTATAAACTTTTTTGTCTAAGTCGAACAATTTATAAGCTTCAATTACCTCAAACACTTTATTCATCATAGTAGCAGAGTCTACAGAAATTTTTTTTCCCATTTTCCAATTCGGATGTTTAATTGCTTGACTTGGTTTTATAAATCTAAATTTCTTTTTATTAGTTTTTAAAAAGGGACCTCCAGAAGCAGTTATAATCACCTCATCAATTTCTTTGGGGTGGCTATTTCTAATTAACTCCATTATTGAAAAGTGTTCAGAGTCTACAGGTAAGATTTTTGTTTTATATTTTCTTTTAAGATTTTTTAGTATGTCCCAAGCACAAATAATAGTTTCTTTATTAGCTAAACATACTGATTTACTAATTTTAATAGCATCTACTGTTGGTTGTAAACCAGCCAAACCAACTATAGCAGACATAGTTATATCAATTTTATCTGAGATAATATTTTTTATAGGTGTGTGGTTTGTAAAAACTTTAATTTTACTATTTTTTAAAGATTTCTTAATTTTTTCATAATGTGATTTATTATTAATAATTATATTTTTTGCATTAAATATTTTAGCTTGTTTAATAAGTTTTTTATAATTATTATTAGCTGTAAGCAAAACAACGTCAAAAAAAAATTTATTTTCTTTGATTACTTTTAATGTAGACTCTCCAATTGATCCTGTTGATCCAAGTATAGCAATTTTAATTTTCATTTTAAAATAGTTGAGTTATTTTTAAAAAATATACAAATGGTATAGCAAATATGATTCCATCTATTCTATCAAGTAGACCTCCATGTCCTGGCAAAATATTACCAGTATCTTTGACTTTATTCAGTCTTTTAAAATAAGAAATAAATAAATCTCCAGCTTGACAGACTAAAGAAACCAATAAACAAAAAAATATATTTTTGAATGAAAAAATAAAGTTAAACGTAAAATAATATCTAATATGATTATCAAAAATATAAAAGTTTTCAAAACTTCTTATCATTATATAAATAAATAGTGGAAAAACAGAAAATACAAATGATCCTATACTTCCTGAAATTGTTTTGTTTGGGCTGATATGTGTTAATTTTTTTCCACCAATAGCTTTTCCTGTTATATAGCCTCCAATGTCAGAAAAAATACATATAAACAAAGTTATAATAAAAAAATTTATACCACTAATGCTATCTGCTCTTAAAAGTATTGAAGAATAAATAAAAACAAAAAAATATGTAATACTAAGAAAATATAATAAAAATCTTTCGAAATGACTTTTTTTTCTTATCTTATTAAAATTAAAAAATTCATACAGACATATTGTTCCTATCGATAAAATTGCTACTATAAAAACTATTTTATTTATAGATATAATTAACATTGATATTATTAATAAAAATATAGATGTAACTATTCTTTTTTTAAGTTCAGCAGTCATTATACTTTTCCATAATTTCTTTTTATTTTATAAAACTTTTTTATAATTTTTTTATAATCTAATTCATTAAATTCAGGCCACAACTTTTTTACAAAAAAGATCTCTGAATATGCTAGCTGCCAAAGTAAGAAATTACTTAGCCTTGTATTACCTCCTGTTCTAATCATTATATCAGGATCTGGTAAGTTTTTTGTATAAAGATGATTGCTAAAACTTTCTGCTGATATCTTCTTATTTTTCTTTAAACTTATTTTTTTACAAGCATTTAAAATCTCCTCTTTAGATCCATAATTTAGCGCAAGATTTAAATATATTGTCTTATTTTTTAATGTTTTTCTTTCAATTAAGCTAATTGTATTAATAATATCTCGCGGTAATCCCTTTTTCTTTCCTAAAATTTTAATTTTAATACCCTGTTTAATAATCTTATTTAAATTTTTTTTTAATGATTTTCTAATTAAATTGAAAAGAAAATTAATTTCATTTTTGGGTCTTCTCCAATTCTCGGTGGAGAAAGTATATAGGGTTAGGTATGGAATTTTAGATTTAACTGAAGCTTTTATTATATTTTCTGCTGACTGTAACCCTTTTACGTGTCCGTAATCTCTTGAATTTTTTTTTTTTAAACCATATCGCCCATTTCCATCCATTATTATAGCAACATGGTTTAATTTATTCATATTGTCATTATTTCTGTTTCTTTTTCTTTAACCTTACGTTCAAGTTCAGATATTTGTTTGTCGGTCAGATTTTGAATTTGTTTTTCAAAATTTTTACTTTCATCTTCGCTAATCTTTTTATCTTTAAGGTCTTTTTTTAACTTATCGTTAGCTTCTCTCCTGATATTTCTAACAGCAACTTTTGATTTTTCTGCTAACCCTCCCATTATTTTTTTTAATTCGTTTCTTCTTTCTTCATTTAAACTTGGGATTGGAATTCTCATTAATTGACCATCAATTTGAGGATTAACTCCTAAGTTGGACTTTTTAATTGAGGCATCTATTAGATTAACATTATTCTGGTCCCAAACTTGAATATTGATAAGTCTTGGTTCAGGAGTTGTTATTGTAGCAAGTTGGTTTATTAACATTTTTTGTCCATATACATCAACTTTAACTATATCAAGCATCGAAGAATTTGCTCTACCGGTTCTTAAAGAATTAATTTCTTGATTAAAAACCTCAAAAGCTTTTTTCATTTTTGCTTCGCAGTTGCTTAAAATTTCATTTGATGGCATAAAATTTAAATACCTTCGCCAACTTTAAACCTTATAAATTTTTTAATTACAAGTTTGTCTTTTCCTGACAAGTTTTTAATTATATCTTTTACTTTTTTTTTAGGTTCCATAATCCACTCTTGATTTAAAAGAGTATTATCGGCAATAAACTTATTTAATTTACCTAAAGCGATCTTATCAATAATTTTATCATCTTTACCACTGTTTTTTAGCTCTTCTACAATAATTTCTTTTTCTTTATCTAATACTTTTTTATCAAGCATATCTCTGTCTAAGCATAAAGGTGAGGTTGCAGCTATATGCATTGCTAGTTGTTTGCCAAATTCTTCTAATTTTTCTTTTTTTATATTTGTCTCTAAACTCACAAGCACACCAATTTTGCCTAAGTTTTTTTTAACTGCAGAGTGAGTGTAAGAAAAATTAATTAAATTATCTGATTGAATACAATTTGATCTTCTTATTGTAATCTTTTCACCTATTTTAGAAATAATTGCAACAAGGTTCTCCTTTACACTTTTTTTATTAACCATTTCAGAAATAAGTATTTTTTCAAGATCACCAGAATTTAATAAACATAAATCTGAAATTTCTTCAACAAACTTTATGAATTCTTCATTTTTTGCAACAAAATCTGTTTCACTATTTATTTCAATAATTGAAAATTTATTTTTTTTTTCTGATATGCAAACCAGGCCATCGGCTGCGACTCTCTCCATTTTTTTATTAGCTTTAGCAATTCCTTTTTTTCTCAAATATTCAATGGATTTATCTATATCACCATTATTTTCATCAATTGCATTTTTACAATCTTTAAACCCAACACCCGTAATTTCTCTTAGTCTTTTAACTTTTTCTAATACTGTTTCCTGGGACATTTTAAAAATTATTATTTCTTTTTTTTAGTAGCTAGAGATTTTACTTTAGATATGATTGATTTTGATATTTTTTCTACAGTTTTAATCTTTTTCTTCTTTTTTACAGGTTCTTTATCTTCAGATACTTTGTTTTCTATGTTTTTATTTAAATTAGTATCTTCACTGTTTTTATTATCAACTTCCTCACTTACTTTAATATTTTTCTGAGCGTCAATTATAGTTTGTTTGATCAAATCACAATATAAATTTATGGCTCTACGAGCGTCATCATTTCCTGGTATTGGATAGTCAATACCTATTGGATCAGAATTTGTATCAAGTATTGCCACTATAGGTATGCCTAATTTTAGTGCTTCTTTGACCGCTAACTCTTCAATATTTGTATCAATTACAAAAATCATATCTGGTATTTTTTTCATATCAGATATTCCCCCCAGTGATCTTTCTAATTTATCTCTTTGAATACCCATTTTCAAAAATTCTTTTTTTGTAAATCCTATATTTTCTTTTTGTAATTCTGTAGAAAGTTTCTTATATTTTTTTATTGAATTGGATATTGTATTCCAATTTGTTAGCATTCCACCTAACCATCTATGATTTACATAAAACTGGGAAGTGTCTTTTGCTAAAGTGGCGATTGATTCCGCTGCTTGTTTTTTTGTAGAAACAAATAAAATTTTACCTCCTGAACTAATACAATTATGTATTTTAAGCAGAGCAACATTAATAAGTTCTATTGTTTTTACTAAATCTATAATATGGATTGAGTTTTTCGCACCAAAAATAAATTTACTCATTTTTGGATTCCAACGAAAAGTCTTGTGTCCTAGATGAACACCAGCTTCTAATAAATTTTTAATCGTAACACTTGGTAGTTTCATAGTTTTTCCGGTTATTCCACCACAATTTCTTTCCATTTAAGGACCGGGGGTTTTACAACCAAAAACTGTGTGCGTATTTTTTAGAGTGTTCTACAGGGTAAATTAATAAAACACAATAAGAATTAGACATTAATTTTCTTTATAAATGCCTCTTTATTTAGGTTTTTTAAAGTTTCATAGTCAAACTTTCTTTTATCTTTAAGCTCGAACAAATAATTTTTATCTTTATTTTCAACAGAAATTCTAATTTTTGAAGTGCCTTTATCTTTAATTGCATTATATAATTTATCTAAATCTTCAATATTTTTCATCTCAATCTCTACGTTTTCATAATTAGTCTTTGTAAATTTATCAAGACTAAGTATTTTTCTTACGTTAATTCTTCTAAATCTATTATCTTGATTTTCTTTATCTTTCATAACGGTTAATAAAAAAGATTTTCCCTCTATTAAATGCTGTCTATTTAAGTCTAATATTTCTGAAAACAAAAAGATTTCATATACCTTGCTTAAATCACTAAATTTTACTATTGCAAAAGCATTTCCCTTCGATGTTTTTTTTTCTTTTATAGACATAACGGTTCCAGCAATAAAAGCTTCTGAGATATTACTATTTTCAAAATCTTGAAAAGATTGTACTTTATAAAGCGAAAGAGCATCTTCATAATTTTTTAGCGGATGATTTGACATATAAAACCCTATTGACTCAAATTCTTTTGATAAATATTCATCAATAGACCAACTTGTTAATTTTTTAGTATTTTCCAAATATGGTATTTTTTGATTATCTTCTGAAAATAAACTACTTTGATTCTGTATTTTATTTTCATATATAGTTTTTGAATTCTGTATAATGTTGGGAATATTATTAAAAAGAACTTTTCTATTTTTAAAGATAGAATCAAATGCTCCTGCTTTTACTAATCCCTCAAGTTGAAGTTTGTTGATATTTTTTGGATCTACTCTATTAATAAAATCACTTATTGATTTAAATTTTCCATTTTTTTCTCTCTCTTCAACAAGAGATGACACAGCGTCAAAACCAACATTTTTTATTGCTCCTAGTGCGTAAAATAAATATTTATCTTTTGGTATAAAGTCTGCGAAACATTTATTAATACATGGACTTTGGACTTGTATTTCTAATCTTTTTAATTCTTCAAAAAATTCGCTTAATTTATCCGTATTTGATAGTTCATTAGACATAGAAGCTGAAATAAATTCATTTGGATAGTAAGTTTTTAAATATGCTGTTTGATATGCTATTAAAGCATAGGCTGCGGCATGACTTTTATTAAAGCCATATTCTGCAAAAGGTTCGATTTTTCCAAAAATAAAGCTAGCGGTATCTTTAGCGATTCCATTTTTTATAGCACCGCTTACAAAACGTTCTTTTTGTTTTTCAAGTTCAGCTCTTTTCTTTTTTCCCATTGCCTTTCTTAAAATATCTGCTTCGCCCGGTGTAAATCCTGAAAGTATCTGAGCTATTTGCATTACTTGTTCTTGATAAATAATAACCCCGTACGTAGGCTCTAAAATCTTTTTAAGTTTAGGATGAAGATAATCTGGTTCTTTTTCACCATGTTTACACTGGTTGTATGTAGGTATATTGCTCATTGGACCAGGTCTGTATAAAGCTACTAATGCTATAATATCGTCAAATTTGTTAGGTTTCATATTAACTAAAGCATCTCTCATTCCAGCACTTTCCAATTGAAATAATCCTACTGTATGACCCAAACTTAATAATTTAAAAATTTGAGGATCGTCTAATCTAATTTTTTTAATATCTAAATTAATTTTCTTTTCTTTAAGAAGTGATATTGTCTTTTGAATTACTGTTAAAGTTTTTAAACCAAGCAAATCAAATTTAACTAGACCTGCATTTTCTGAAGCATACATGTCAAATTGTGTTGAAGGTAAAAGTGAATCTGAAGATGGATCTTTATAAAGTGGTACAAGTTCTGATGATTTTTCTTCTGGTATAACTACACCAGCAGCATGAGTTGCCATATTTCTATTTAGTCCTTCAAGTTTAAGAGAAAGTTCTATAAGTTTTTTAACTCTTGGATCTTTTTTTTCTTCACTTTGTAATCTAGGTTCCCTTGCTATTGATTCTTTAAGAGATAAGGGTCTAGAAGGATCAAATGGTATCATTTTACATAAAGCATCAACATGACCGTAAGATAAACCCAGGACTCTTCCTATATCTCTAAACGCCATTCTAGCTTTTAATTTTCCGAATGTAATAATATGCGCAACACCCTTTCCATATTTTTTTTTTAAATAATGAAATACTTGGTCTCTTTTTTCCTCACAAAAATCAATATCAAAATCAGGCATTGAAATTCTATCTGGGTTTAGAAACCTTTCAAAAATTAAATCAAATTTTATAGGATCAATATCAGTGATTGACAAAACCCAAGCAACTAACGAACCGGCTCCTGAACCTCTTCCTGGTCCAACTGGAATATTATTTTTTTTTGCCCATTTGATATAATCAGATACAATAAGAAAATAGCTTGAGTACTTCATTTTTGAAATAATATTAATCTCATGTTGAAGTCTTAAATGATACGTTTTTTCTACTAAAGATTTTTTTTTGTCTTGGGTGCTTGGTAAAACAAATTCCTGCAATTTAATATTTAAACCTTTTAATGACTCTTCTTTCAACAGCTGATCAACATTTTTGGATTGTTCAGTTTGAATATTAGGAAGAACAGGTTCAGAATTTTTGGGTCTATAAGAAATTCTTAAAGGAAGGTTTTTATTATTTTCTAAAGCATCTGGAAGATCTTTAAAAAGATCGAACATTTCATCAGACTTTTTTAAATAATGATGATTAGAATATTTTCTTCTATCTTTTACATTTACATAAGTTTTTTCTCCAATACATAAATAGGCATCGTGAGCTTCATGCATTTCTTTGTCTAAATAAAATACTTCATTTGTTGCTATTAGAGGTAAATCTAATTCATTTGATACATTAGTTAGAAATTTTTCAAAAAAATTTTCACCAGGATCGTTATGTCTTTGAATTTCTAAGTAAATATTGTCAGAAAAACTTCTTTTAAGAGTTTTTAATAATTTATAAATTTCGTCAGTAAGATTTCTCGAAAAGAGTTTCCCAAAAAAAGAATCTATAGATCCAGTTAATAAAATTAATCCCTCACTATTTGTTATAATATCGTCAATCTTACAATGAGGATGTTCATTATCTTTTATTTCTAAATATGATTTTGAAGAAAGCTTAATTAAATTTTTATAACCAATTAAATTTTTAGCAATTAAAGGAATTTTTCCAGTATTGTTTCCATTTATAATATTAATTTGGGTTCCTATAATTGGCTGTGTTTTTGATTTTGCAAGAAGTTCCGAAAATTCTAAAGCTCCACATAAATTGTTAGAATCGCTTAGACCAACTGCTTTGATTTTGTTGTCTTTACAATATTTTGCTAAATCAGAAGTCCTTAACGCTCCTTCGCAAATTGAATATTGAGTATGAACTTTAATATGATTAAATTCTTTATTATTAACTCCATTCATTCTTTAATTATATTACCATCTAATATATTTAACTTATAGTCTGCTTTACTGGATAAATCTCTATTATGAGTTGCATATAAAATTGCTCTATTTTGTGATTTAAGTTTTAAAAAAAGTGAAAAAATTTCACCCGCAGTTTTTCTGTCAAGACTCCCTGTGGGTTCATCAGCCAAAATTAACTTAGGTTCGGTAATTATTGCTCTTGCAACTGCTACTCTTTGTTGTTCTCCTCCTGAAAGTTCATTTGGAAAGTGATCGATTCGACTTGATAGATTTACTGATGACAAAGTTTTTTTGGCTTTTGTTAATGATTCTTGCAATGAAACTCCTGTATTAAGAAGAGGCATCATAACATTTTCAAGTGCTGTAAAATCAGTAAGTAAATTATTTTGTTGATAAACAATTGAAATACCTTTTTTTCTTACTTTATCTTTTTCTGCATCTGAAGATCGTGAAATATTCTTTCTATCAAAAAATACTTCACCCGATGTTGGTTGATCTAATAACGCTATTATGTGTAATAATGTTGATTTTCCTGATCCGGAAGGTCCGTTTAACGATACTAGTTCACCTTTATTAATTTTTAAATCAACACTTTTTAATACAGAAATTTTTTTTTTATTTAAGAAAAATTTTTTTGATATTTTTGATAATTTTATTATTTCCCTATTCATATTTTAAAGCTTTGATTGGATCTAATTTAGCTGCAGATATTGATGGAAAGATTGTCGCAAAAAAAGTAATTAGTAATGAAAAAAAAGAAACAAAAACTATATATTTTAGATTAATTTCAGATGGCATTTGACTTAAAAAATATATTTCCTCAGGAAATAGCCTAACATTAAATAACGAAGTAATTAATACTCTGATTTCTTCTATATAATATGAAAAAAGCACTCCTATGATAACGCCAGTGATTGTTGCTAACAGCCCTATTGTGAAACCAACTAAAAAAAATATTTTACTTATTGATTTTTTGCTCACACCTAAAGTTCTTAAAATAGCTATTTCTTTAGTCTTGTTTTTTACTAAAATTGTTAATCCTGAAATTATATTAAATGCCGCTACTATAATAATTAAAGTTAAAATAATAAACATAACATTTCTCTCTACTTTTAATGCACCAAAGAATGATTTATTTAAATCAGCCCATGAATAAACATACTGTTCATTGAATATTTCTTGAATTTTCTCTTTAATGAGTTCTGCGGTATCAGGATTTTTTAAAAAAATTTCCAAGCCAATATCCATACCAGATAACTCAAATAAAGAATTTGCATTATCAAAGTGCATAAAAATAACGTTTTGGTCAAATTCTGCAAGTCCTGTACTAAATACTGATGTAACTCTAAATTTTTCTTGAAGAGGTAAATTTCCAAATGGTGTTTGTAAGTTTGAAGTTGACATTACAGATATTTCATCCCCTACTACCAAATCTAAAGAAATTGCTAAGTCTTTTCCTATAGAGACTGTATTTTTCTTAAACAGTTCTAAAGATCCGTCTATAATACCATTTCTAATCAAATCTATTTTATGAATATCATTTTTTTGGTATGCCCTAACTAATATACCCATTGTATTTTCTTTATTAATCAATATACCTTGGCCACTAAATGTTAATGACGCTCTTTCTATTAAGTTGTTAAGATTACCAAGTTTTTTAATATTCTTTACATCGATTGCCTGTGAATAGGGTTTGACAATAATATGAGGATTAAAACCTAAAATTTTATTAATTAGTTCAGTTCTAAAACCATTCATAACTGACATAACTATTATTAAAATAGCTACGCCAAGTGTGATTCCCATGAATGAGAAAATAGAAATAACTTTTAAAAAACCCTCTTTCCGCTTAGGTTTTAAATATCTAAATGCTACTATTCTTTCTAATTTTGAAATCAATTTGAATTTATCTTTTTATTTAATTTATTTTTAATTTCTTCAATAGTCAAAATGTCAGTTTTCCCGTTTATTTCCTTGAATTCAAATTGATTTTCTCCAGATTTTGACCCTATAATAATTTGATAAGGTATTCCGATTAAATCAAATTTTTTAAACTTTGCAGATAAATGATCCTCTGTATCGTCAAAAAGTACGTCAATATTACTATTTTTTAAAAAATCATATATTTTTTTTGATTTTTCAAAATTTAAATCATCTTTTTTTTGCAAACTTGGAATAATAACAACGTCAAAAGGTGAAATAGACTCAGGCCACTTCATAATGTTGTTATTAAACTTGGCCTCTATTACAGCCCCGACTAATCTTGAAACTCCAATTCCATATGAACCCATTTTGACATAAACCTTTTTACCATCTTTTAAATCAACTGAACATTTTAATGGTTTTGAATACTTGTCACCAAAATAAAAAATATGTCCTACTTCAATTCCTTTTGTTGTTAGCTGATTATTTTTATTTACTTTACTCGTAAAATCTTCTTTTTTAAATTTATCATCTGTAACTGCATAAAAATTATCATATTTTCTTCTTAGGTTATTTATTGAAGGTTGATTATTTTGGTGTTCATTAATATCAATATCAAAAATTCTTTTATCGGCGTAAATTTTACTTTCACCGGTATCAGCTAATATTATAAATTCATGAGATAAATCTCCTCCTATTGGTCCTGTATCAGCAGACATAGGTATAGCTGTAAGACCCAATCTTTTAAAAGTATTAAGATAAGCAAAAAACATTTTATTATAAGACTCTTTTGCCTTGTCATCATCTAAATCGAAAGAATAAGCATCCTTCATAAAAAATTCTTTACATCGCATTACACCAAATCTTGGTCTAAGTTCATCGCGGAATTTCCATTGAATGTGGTATAATATTTGAGGTAATGATTTATATGATTTAACGCTGGATCTAAAAATTTCTGTAATTAGTTCTTCATTTGTAGGACCATATAATAAATCTTTTCCTTGTCTATCTTTTATTCTTAACATCTCTTCACCATAATCATCATATCTTCCACTTTCTTTCCATATTTCAGCAGATTGTATTGTTGGCATTAACAACTCTTGTGCACCAATTTTATTTTGTTCTTCTCTAACAATTTTTTCAATTTTTTTCATAATTTTAAAACCTATAGGTAGCCAAGAATAAATACCTGTGGAAGATTGTTTTATCATTCCAGTTTTTAACATAAGTTGATGAGATTTAATTTTAGCTTCAGATGGATTTTCTTTTAAAAGAGGAATGAATAGTTTTGATAAATACATATTTTATATTCTGACTAAATTTACGTTTGTATAAGGTCTCTTTCCAGTCTTTTCTTTAACTGTTTTTCTACAATCGATCCTCAAGGTTTCTATTAGACTTTTTTCTTGTTTTGAGTTTTGTAGAGAAAATGTTTTGCATATTTTTCTTATTTTTTCATTTAAAATAAAAACAAAATCACTATTTTCTCCGTTACTAGGTATTCCTTTAAACGAAATAATAGGATTTTTTACTAAAGACCCAGTTTTATTAATTAAAAGTGTTATTTCTAAAAAACCATTGAAAGATATATTAATTCTCTCTTTAATAGAGTGTGAGTCTTCACCTACACTCAATTTACCATCTACATACATTCTTCCTACTGGAGCTTTATCAATTATTTTTGGTTTTTCGCCAGGATAAAGTTGAACAATATCACCATTTTCAATTTTTACAGGGTAAGGTACCTGCATTTCTTTTGCAAAATTTATATGTTCTATCATATGTCTATGTTCGCCATGAACGGGAATGATTGATTTTGGTTTCACCCATTTATACATATCTTTTAAATCTTCTCTATTGGGATGTCCTGAGACATGAACAAATTCATTGTCTTCTGATACTACATCAATACTATTTTTAACTAACTGATTATGAAGTTTAAATAATTTTTTTTCGTTACCAGGAATAATTTTTGATGAAAATATAACTGTATCTTTAGGTTCGATAAATACATCGGGATGAATATAATTTGCTATCCTCATCATTGCCCCATTTGGTTCTCCTTGACTACCTGTACACAAATATAAAATTTTCTTTTTTTCTATATTTTTTGCATCACGTGTGTCCAAAGGTTCGATTAAATCACTTAAATAACCACATTGGCGCGCTGCTTTATATATTCTGTGCATAGACCTTCCAACGAGAGAGATATGTCTCCCCAATTTTTTAGCACAATAAAAAATGCTTTCCATGCGTGCTACATTTGATGCAAAAGAAGTAACTATAATTCTGTTTGTTCTATTTTCCATTATTTTTAATAAACTTTCTCTTACATCAGACTCTGATCCAGCTCTACCTGGACTAAAAACATTTGTTGAATCACATATCATAGCTAATATTCCTTGTTCACCAATTTTTTTGAGTTTTTCTTCATTAATTTTTTCTCCAATTAGGGGGTTTGGATCTATCTTCCAGTCTCCTGTATGTAAAACTAATCCTGAAGGTGTTTTAATACTAAGACCGTTTGGTTCTAGAATGGAATGTGTAAGTGTAACAAATTCAATTTCAAATGGCCCAAGTGAAATGTTTCCATTTAACTTAACTATTTTCAATTTATTTCCTAAGTCAATTTTTTTTTCTCTAAATTTTTCTTTTATTAAAATGCTAGTAAATGGTGTAGCATAAATATCGCAAAGCAATTTGGGCCATATATGTGCAATAGCACCGATATGATCTTCATGGGCATGAGTCAAAACGAGGCCAAGTAAATCATTCTTTTTATCAACTATGAAACCAGGATCGGGATAAATTAAATCTATTCCTGGTATAGTATCATCTGCAAATGTAACTCCTATATCAACTATAATCCATTTTCTATTCCCTGGATTACCATAAGCAAATAAATTCATATTCATGCCTATTTCTCCTGATCCACCAAGTGGACAAAAAATAAATTCTTCTTTTTTCATCTACATTAAATAATTTTTATTTTTTCTAAAAATTTCAATTATTCCTTTAATTGTTATATTCTTGTCTACCTTAAAATTCTTATTAATAGAAGACCTAAATAAATCAGCATACCCACCAGTAAAAATTATTTTATATTTTTTTTTAGTCTCGTTTTCTATTTTTAAAATAATATTATTTATTAAACCAGAATATCCCCAGAAAAAACCTGAGCGTAAGGCTTCAATAGTATTTTTTCCTATGACTTTTTTTTGTTTTTTCATTAAAAAAGTAGGTATTTGATCAGCAGAGTCGACTAAGCCTTTTAGCGAAACATTTATTCCTGGCGCAATTATACCACCAGTATAAATACCATTTTTAGTTACTACATCAAATGTGGTAGCTGTACCAAAGTCTAAAACTATACAATTAGATTTAAATATTTTATGAGCAGCAACGGCATTAGCTATTCTATCAGATCCTACTTGTTTTTTATTCTTGATATTTATCTTGATTATTTTTTTAATATTTTTTTTTTTAATTTCAATCAAATTGACTTTATAAAATGTTCTTAAAAACTTTTTTAATTTTAATTCATATTTAGGTACAACACTTGAGAACAAAGCATTTTTGTTTAATTTATTTTTCTTTATAATTTTGGATAAATTTTTCTTTAAAAATTTTTGTGATAATATATGTGCTGAATTGAAATAAACAAAATTTTTGATCTTAAAGTTTTTAAGATTTATTATACAAATTTTTGTATTTGTATTTCCTATATCTCCAATTAATATATTCATTTGTTAATCTAAGGATCCTCCATCTATCATAGCAGTTATATCTTTAGTATCTAAAAAACTTAAAGAACTTAAATTATAAAAAAATTTACTATATCTTGCATATAATATAAAAATTAATTCTTTATTATTAACTCTTTTTTTTGTTTCTAAAAGAATATTTGTAGCTTTATATTTATTTGTAATATTAGGACTTGAAATAACATTTATTCCTACTCCTACAATTAAAAATTTTTTCTTATTTAAAGTGATTACTTCTTGTAGAATTCCACAAACTTTTTTTCCATTAAGTAAAATATCGTTTGGTCTTTTAAATGAAATCTTTTTATTTATACAAAATTCTTTAATTACACTAGAAACTATTGCTGAATTAATTAAGTAAAACTCATTAGATTTTGGATAATTTTTTTTTAGTGGAAAAAAAATTGAAACAAATAAATTGCCTATATCTGATATCCATTTTTTTCCATGGGTACCTCTGCCTTTGTTTTGAGATTCAGCGTAAATAAATCCATTTATTCCTTTTTTCTTTTTTATCAAATCTATAGCCACATCATTTGTGCTAGTTACTCTTTTAAATTTAAATATTTTAAATTTCATTAATAAATTTGTATAGATGCAATAATATCAATTAATATTGAAGGATAAATAAAATATAATAAGATAGATATTGTAGAAATAATCAATGAAGCTCTAAGCCCCCAATCATAAATTTGGTCAAAAGGTTTTTTTGCTTTATCAAAGTAAATAATTTTTATAATTCTTAAATAGTAAAAAGCTGAAATTACTGTTGTTAACAAACCAATTATTGCTAATGCATACATTTCTACTTTTATTACACTCATGAAAATATAAAACTTTGCAAAAAAACCAGCTAGCGGAGGAATCCCAGCAAGTGAGAAGAAAATTACTAGAAACGAAACAGATAACAATGGTTGATTTTTTGATAATCCTGACAAGTCATTAATATTTTCGTAATAATTATTTTCTATTCTCATCATAAAAATACAAGCGAAAGCTCCTAGATTCATTACCAAATATATAATTAAATAAATTATTGAACTCTGAATTCCTTCAATTGTTCCTGTTGCGACTCCAGCTAAAGCATATCCCATGTGCCCGATCGAACTATATGCCATAAGCCTTTTAATATTATTTTGTCCTATAGCAGCTACAGCACCTAAAATCATAGAAGCTATTGATAAAAAAACTACTATTGTTTGCCAATGCTCTACTACATTTATAAAAGGAACGTACATAAATCTAATAAAAACAGTTAATGCTGCAACCTTTGGAACGATAGCAAAAAAACTTGTTACAGAAGTTGGGGACCCTTCATAAACATCAGGGGTCCACATATGAAAAGGTGCTGCTGATATCTTAAAAGCTAAACCAATTATTATAAAAACAATTCCAAAAATAGCTCCAAAATTTTTATCATTTAAATTATTTGAAATTATTTCAAAATTAGTTGATCCAGTAAAACCATAAATTAAAGAACATCCATAAAGCAATAAGCCAGTAGCTAGCGCACTTAAAATAAAGTATTTGAGTCCTGCTTCAGTAGATCTTTCGTTATTTCTCTTAAAAGACGCTAAAATATATAAACATAGAGATTGTAGTTCTAAACCTAAATAAAAAAGTATCAAATCATAGGAGCTTATCATAATCAACATTCCTAAAACAGATGACAGCGTTATAACAAAATACTCTACTTTATCTATATTGTTAATTTTTATATATTCATTAGATGAAAATAAAACAAGTATACAAAATAACAAAGTGAGAATTTTCATAACTATAGATAAATTATCAATAATATAATTTTCACTAAATATTTTAATTACTTCATTTGGTTGGTTCGCAACAAGCGCAAGAGTAAAAAATAAACTTGTTATGGTTAAAAACTTTATTGGCTTAAATTTACCTTTATAAAAGATGCCAATCATTAAAAGTAACGAAATAGAAAAAAATAAAAAGAGTTCAGGTAAAATATATAAAGCAATATTCATCAATTATTCCTTTGAGATAAAAATAGATTTAAATCAACTTGATAATTTTTAATTACGTTATCAATTGAAATATCAATAGTATTAAGTAATGGTTCGGGATAAAAACCAAAAAATAAAACCAAAAAGGCCAATAAATAAAGAATGTAAAATTCTGTTTTGTTTAAATCTTTTAACTTTTTTAATTCAGAATTTAAAATTTTTCCAAAAATAATTCTCTTATATAGCCATAACATATACGCAGCACCTAAAATAACTCCAAAGCTGGCAAAAAATGCTGTGATTATACTTTTTTGAAAAACTCCAACTAAAATTAAAAACTCACCTACAAAACCACTTGTACCAGGTAAACCAAGGGCACCAAGTGTAAAAATCATAAATACTAAGGAATATTTTGGCATAACGTTAACTAAGCCGCTATAAGAAGAAATAGCTCTTGATTGCATTCGATCATATAATACACCAACGCATAGGAAAAGAGCAGCGGAAATTAAACCATGACTCAACATCTGAATTATACTTCCTTCCATACCTTGTTTTGTTAAAGAGAATATTCCAATTGAAACAAACCCCATATGAGCAACCGAAGAGTAAGCAATTAATTTTTTCATATCCTCTTGCATTAATGCTACTAACGAAGTGTAAATTATGGCTATTACACTTAATGAAAAAATAAATGGTGTAAAATAATCTGATGCAACAGGAAATAATCCTAATGAAAATCTAATGAAACCATATCCAGCCATTTTTAAAAGTATAGCAGCCAAAATTACTGATCCAGTTGTTGGAGCTTCAACATGAGCATCTGGAAGCCAAGTATGAACTGGCCACATTGGCATTTTAACAGCAAAAGAGCTAAAAAAAGCTAGCCATAATAAATATTGGTATTTTTCGGGAATAGTCAGATTTAATAGTTTTATAACATCGGTGCTTCCAGTAATCCAATATATAGAAATAATTGCAACTAACATTAAAACAGAACCTAACAAAGTGAATAAAAAAAATTTAAATGCCGAATAAACTCTTCTTGAGCCTCCCCAAATACCAATTATTAAAAACATCGGTATAAGCCCTCCCTCAAAAAAAAGATAAAAAATAACAAGATCCAAAGAACAAAAAACACCAAGCATCAAGGTTTCTAGTACAAGAATAGCAATAAGAAATTCTTTAATTTTATGCTTAATGCTACTAATTCCAGAAAATATACATATAGGAGTTATAAAAGTTGTAAGTATAATAAATAATATTGAAATTCCATCTATACCTAATTGAAAATTTATAAAACCATTAATCCATATTTTGTTTTCTATAAACTGGAAATCAGAAATTGTTTTATCAAAAGAAAACCACAGAAAAAGTGATAGCAAAAAATTTACTATTGATGAGAATATCGCTACATATTTAGAATTTTTTTCAATATTTTTTTCACTTCCTTGTGTAATTAAAATAAAGATAGCACCAATCGCAGGTATAGATATAATAGCTGAAAGAATAGGAAAATTCATTTATCTTAAAATTAAATAAGTTAATAAAATAGAGAAACTCAACAACATTACAAAAGCATAATGATATAAGTACCCGCTTTGAAAATTAACAGCTTTATTTGAAATAATTTTAATTATTTTTGAAACGCCATCAGGTCCATATTTATCAATTGTGTCAAGATCTCCCTTTTTCCATAGGAAAAATCCAATTTTTTTTAATGGTTGTACAAAAATAAATGTATACAATTCGTCAAAATACCATTTGTTTAACAGAAAGTTATATAGAAAGTTGTATTTTAAAACTAAATATTTAGTAATTTTATCATTCTTTATATAAACATAATAGGAAAGGGGAATAGATAATGTTACTATTAATGGTGTTAAAATTAATAACCATGTTGGTGGATGTTCATGGGAAATGTCACCAAGAAAAAAAATTGCTTTTCCCCAAAAATCTAAACTTTCTTTTCCAATAAATATTTCTTTAAAAATAAAACCTACAAAAATTGCTCCCATAGCTAATAAAAAAGAAGGTATTAACATAATTAAAGTTGAGTCTTTTATAGAATTTAAATTATTTTCTTTATTGTTATACTTGCCATGAAAGGTTTTAAAAATTAATCTCCAAGAATAAATTGAAGTTAGGAACGCAGTTAAAACTCCTATAAATGTTGCAGAATAACCAATTAAACTATCCTTTGAGTAAGCAAATTCTATAATTGCATCTTTTGAATAATAACCTGACAAAAAAGGAAAGCCTGTTAAGGCAAGAGTTCCTATTATCATCAAAATATAGGTATAAGGTATTTTTCTCCAAACACCTCCCATTAATCTTATATCCTGTTCATCCTTAAATGAATGAATCACGCATCCTGAACCTAAAAATAATAAAGCTTTAAAAAATGCATGCGTAAATAAATGAAACATTGCAACATGATAAGCTCCTATGCCAGCAGCAAAAAACATATAGCCAAGTTGGCTACATGTTGAGTAAGCTACTATTTTCTTTATGTCGTTTTGAACAAGAGCTATTGTTGCAGCAAAAAATGCAGTTGTCATTCCAACTACAGTTACTACATTTAAAGCAAATTGTGAGTATTCAAATATTGGAGAACATCTAACTACTAAAAATACACCTGCTGTAACCATTGTTGCTGCATGTATCAAAGCTGAAACTGGAGTTGGTCCTTCCATAGCATCGGGCAACCAAGTATGAAGAAATATTTGAGCTGATTTTCCCATTGCTCCTATAAAAAGCATTAAGCATATCAAAGTAATTAAATTTAAATTTAAACCTAAAAAAACAATCTCTTTCGTTATGAAATATGGTGTCATTGCAAAAACTTCATTATAATTAAGTGTTTTATAAAAAAAGAAAATTAAAAAAATGCCAATTGCAAAACCGAAATCACCTACTCTATTTACTATGAAAGCTTTTATAGCTGCTGCATTAGCAGAAGATTTTTTATACCAAAAGCCAATTAGTAGGTAGGAACAAAGACCAACTCCTTCCCAACCAAAAAATAATTGCAAAAAATTATCTGCAGTTACCAATGTTAGCATTGAAAATGTAAACAAAGATAAATAAGACATAAAACGAGGTTTGTGTGGATCGTGACTCATATACCCTATTGAATAAAAATGAATTAGTGAAGAAATTAG
Source organism: uncultured Pelagibacteraceae bacterium (assembly GCA_902588625.1). Classification (GTDB taxonomy): domain Bacteria; phylum Pseudomonadota; class Alphaproteobacteria; order Pelagibacterales; family Pelagibacteraceae; genus AG-414-E02. Next base: position 42,252 of record CACIPU010000003.1, read on the forward strand.
ACTCACAACAACCAACATTACAACGGTTAAACTATCTATATATATTGACCAATTAGAATTAAAATTACCTGAGGTTATCCAAGTAAATATTATTTTGTTACTGGAATAATCATTAACAAATACTTTATAAAAAAGTATGACTGACAGTATTCCTGAGATAGCTACTAATATGCTTGATATAATTTGACTGTAAAATTCACCTATCCTCTTTCCAAAAAAACCTGAAATTATTGATGAGAACAAAGGTAAAAATAAAATAGCATATTCCATGTTAACCTCTCAGTGAACTAATTTGTTCGACATCGATAGATCCTTTATTTTTGTAATATATAACAATTATAGCTAATCCAACTGCTGCTTCTGCAGCTGCTACTGTTAGGATAAACATAGTAAAAATTTGTCCAGTTATATTTTGCAAATATATCGAAAAGGATACTAAATTAATATTTACTGCTAAAAGTATTAATTCGATTGACATTAATATAGTAATAATATTTTTTTTATTTATAAATATTCCAACAACACCAATAGTAAAAATAATAGCACCTAAAGTTAAATAATGGCCTATGCTTACTTCAATCATTAAGTTTAACTCCTTTGTCGCTTTCAACTTCAACTAATGATATTGAACTATCTTTTTCTCTATTTATCTGTTCAAAGTATTTTTGTCTTTTTACATTTTCTTTTTTCTTAAAAGTAAGAGTTATTGCTCCTATCATAGCAACTAATAAAATCATTCCGGATATTTGAAAAAGTAAAATGTAGTCAGTGTACAAAACATTACCTATAGCATGTGTATTACTAATTTCTGAATTTATGTTTATAGATGAAAATACGCTGAAAGTTTCTTTATATTTCCATCCGCTTACCACAATTAACATTTCAAGTAATATTATTAACCCTACAAGTGAGGCAACAGATCTGTAATTAATTATTTTTTTTTTTAAGTTCTTTTTGTTTACAATTTCAGTAACATTTAGCATCATTACTACGAATAAAAATAAAACAGCCACAGCTCCTACATAAACTATAAGCATTATCATTCCCAAAAATTCTGCTCCTATCATTATAAATAAAATTGAAATACTGACAAAAACTAATATTAGAAAAAAAACTGAATAAACTGTATTTCTTGACAGGGTAACCATTAATGATGATAAAATTGCTATCCCAGAAAAAAAATAAAAAAAAAATGTATGTGCTAACATTTAATTAAACGGTGCATCAGCTTTAATATTTTGTTCTAATGCAGCCTCCCATTTATCACCATTTTCTAATAACTTTTGTTTATTATAGTAAAGTTCCTCACGAGTTTCTGTTGCAAATTCAAAATTGGGACCTTGAACGATAGCATCAACTGGACACGATTCTTGACATAATCCACAATAAATACATTTAAGCATATCAATATCATATTTAGTTGTTTTTCTACTTCCATCTTTTCTAATCTCCGATTCTATAGTTATGGCTTGGGCGGGACAAACTGCTTCACATAACTTACATGCAATACATCTTTCTTCTCCGTTTGGGTATCGTCTTAAAGCATGCTCACCTCTAAAACGTGGACTTATCTTCCCCTTTTCAAATGGATAATTAATAGTTTTTTTGCCTTCAAATATTTTTTTAATCGCAATTAGTAAACCAACCGCAAAATCCTTAAGAAAAATTGTTTTAATTATTCTACTTATTTTCATATACTTACCTTTGGTAACATATCAAAGAAAAACAAAAAACTAGCTGTTAACACTAACCACACTAATGAAAACGGCAGAAATACTTTCCAGCCTAGTCTCATTAATTGATCAAAACGATATCTAGGTACAATTGCTTTAACAATTGAAAATAATATGAAAAGAAATAATATTTTAATTAGTAGCCAGAAAACACCAGGTAATACATTAAAAGGATAAATATCGAATGGACTTAACCAGCCGCCTAAAAAAAGAATAGAACCCAAGGCGCACAACAATAATATATTAGCATACTCTCCTAACCAAAACATTGCATACATCATGCCTGAATATTCAGTTTGATATCCCGCAACAAGTTCAGATTCAGCCTCTGGTAAATCAAAAGGTGGTCTATTTGTTTCAGCCAAAGCGGATATAAAAAAAATAACAAACATGGGAAATAATGGTAAAATAAACCAAACTTTTTGTTGAGCCAGGACTATTTGGTTTAAATTGAGAGAGCCAACACAAACTAGTACATTAATAATAATAATTCCTATTGATACTTCGTAAGAGACCATTTGTGCAGCTGATCTTATTGCTCCTAGAAAAGGATATTTCGAGTTCGAGGCCCAACCTCCCATTATAATACCGTATACGCCCAAGGATGAAACAGCAAACAAATACAATATTCCAACATTTATATTTGCTAGAACCATCGTGTCACTAAATGGTATAACAGCCCAACCTATAAGAGCTAATGTTAAAGTTATTATTGGAGCTAACACAAATATAGTTTTATTTGCACTAGCTGGAATAATTACTTCTTTAAAAACATACTTCAAAGCATCAGATAAAGTTTGAAATAATCCTAATGGACCAACAACATTTGGACCCTTTCTTTTTTGAACAAATGCCCAAATTCGTCTATCTAACCAAACTATTAGAGCTACAGAAACTAGAACTGGAATCAATAAAAATAATATTTTGTAAATTTCACTTAAGAAAATATTTAAATAAATCATTAACTTGCCTTTTCAATTCCTGTAAATAGAAATTTTTTTGAGATTTGTCTACATTCACTCATTACCTTGGATGATCTAGTAATTACATTTGTATAATAATAATCAATAGGATTAATTAAGATATCTTGGTCAATAAAATCTGTTAAATATGACTTTTTTGAATTATTGTTAATTTTTAGTTTAATTTCTTTCTTTATATTTTCTTGAAGTTGTTTTGAGTCTGTAATTTTATTATTTTTATTAAATAATTTTGAAATATCTTCTAATATTTTCCAATCTTCTTGTGCCTCACCAGGTGGATATGAAGCTTTATACGCATTTTGTAGTTTACCTTCTAAGTTAATAAACAAACCATTTTTTTCTGTATAAGCTGCCCCAGGCAAAACTATATCTGCATTTTCTGCACCTTTGTCACCGTGACTGCCTTGATAAACAATAAATTTATCTTTCTTATCAAAGTTTATGTCATCAGCACCAAGTAAATAAATGAATTTAAATTCATTATTATCAAGTTTATCAAAAAAAGGAAAATTATTGTTTTCATTGATTGAATAAGTCTCAAGATCAATTGCTCCCACTCTTGATGCTTGTTGGTTTAATATATTTAAAGCATTCCATTTATCAGAAATAAAATTATTTACTTTTAAAAATTCTTTTAACGCTTCAAAAATATATTGACCTGATTTTTCACTTAGTGCTGATTGACCAATAATTATTATTGGTCGTTTTGACTTTTTTAATATTTCAGAAAAATTGTTTCTACCTTCTAGTATGTCTAAAATTGTTTTAGTATTAGTGCCAATAATTTCATATGGATATGTTAAGTCACCAGGATCACCGATAGAGTAAATTTTTGTATTGTTTTTAAGGTATGCTTTTCTAATTCTAGCGTTAAGAATTGTTGCTTCAAGTCTAGGATTAGATCCAATCAAAAGTATAAGATCTGATGATTCTATTCCGTTAATTGTAGAATTAAATATGTAGTTATTTCTATCTTCGGGGTTAATATAAGTTCTAGTCTGCCTGCACTCTAAATTATTAGATTTAAAAGTATTCTTGAAAAGTTGTCTGAAACTGTAAATCATTTCTAAATCTGCTAGATCTCCAATTATGCCTGCTATTTCATTTGGTTTAAATTCCTTAACTTTTTTTACTAATAATTTTAATGCTTCATCCCAACTAGATTTTTCAAGTTTACCATTTTTACGAACGTACGGAATGTCTAACCTTTGTTTTAATAATCCATCACACGCATATCTTGTTTTATCAGATATCCATTCCTCATTGATATTTTCGTTTAATCTAGGTAAAACTCTCTTAACTTCCCATCCATATGTATCAACTCTAATATTAGATCCTACGGCATCCATCACATCAATGGTTTCAGTTTTTTTTAACTCCCATGGCCTTGCCTCAAAAGCATATGGTTTTGAAGTAAGAGCTCCAACAGGACAAAGATCAATAACATTAGCCGATAATTCCGATTCCATTGATTTTTCTAAGTATGTTGTTATTTCCATATCTTCTCCTCTTCCAATTGCACCCAATTCAGGTATACCCGCAACTTCTGTTGCGAACCTTACACACCTTGTGCAATGAATACATCTTGTCATTTGTGTTTTTATCAATGGACCCATGTTTTTTTCTTTTACAATTCTTTTATTTTCTGAATATCTAGAGTTATCTAAACCATAAAAAAGAGATTGATCTTGTAAATCACATTCACCACCTTGATCACAAACTGGACAATCTAAAGGATGATTTGCTAGTAGAAATTCCATTACTCCCTTTCTTGCTTTATCAACAAAGTGAGTGTTAGTTTTTATTTTCATTCCATCTGAAGCAGGCATTGCACAAGATGCTATCGGTTTTGGAGATTTTTCTAACTCAACTAAGCACATTCTACAGTTACCAGCGATGGATAATCTTTCATGATAGCAAAACCTTGGTATTTCAACACCAGCAACTTCACATGCTTGTAAAACGGTCATACCATCTTCAAAATCAATTTCTTTATTATTTATTGTAATTTTAGGCATTTTCTTTTTCCAAAAGATGTTGATCTACAAGATAAGGGATATCTGCTTTTTTTTTGATTAAAGGCTCTTCGTGACTTCTTTTCTCTATTTCTTTTCTAAAATGTCTAAGTAAACCTTGAACAGGCCATGAAGACCCTTCTCCAAAAGCGCATATGGTATGACCTTCTATTTGTTTTGTAACATTATACAAAAGGTCTATTTCATTATAATTAGATTCTCCTTCAGACATTCTTTCTAAAATTCTCCACATCCAACCACATCCTTCTCTACATGGTGTGCATTGACCACAACTTTCATGTTTATAAAATTTTGCAATTCTTGCTATTGACTTTATTATATCTTGATCTTTATTGATTACGACAATACCAGCGGTACCTAAACCACTTTTTTCTTTTATAAGTGAATCAAAATCCATGGTGATAGTTTCACAAACATTTTTAGGCAACAACGGCATCGATGATCCTCCTGGTATTACAGCCTGAAGGTTGTTCCATCCTCCAATAACACCTCCTGCATGTTCTTCTATTAGGTCTTTAAGTTTAACTCCCATTTCTTCTTCAACATTACATGGATAGTTTACGTTTCCAGATATACAAAAAATTTTTGTACCAGTATTTTTAGGTCTTCCTAATGAAGCAAACCATTTAGCACCCCTTCTCATAATTGTTGGAAGCACAGCTATTGTTTCAACATTATTAACTATCGTAGGGCAGCCATATAAACCAACTAATGCTGGAAAGGGAGGTTTAAGTCTAGGTTGTCCTTTATTACCTTCTAAACTTTCCAATAATGCTGTTTCTTCACCACAAATGTAAGCGCCAGCACCAAAATGAATATAAATATCAAAATTCCACTTGGAACCACAAGCATTCTTTCCCAAAAAATTCTTTTTATACGCTTGATCAATGGCTTTTTGTAATCTCTCACCCTCTCTGTAGTATTCTCCTCTTATATAAATATAACAAGTGTGGGCTCCAACTGCATAACCAGCAATTAAACATCCCTCTATAAGTTTTTGTGGTTCAAATCTTAATATATCTCTATCCTTACAGGTTCCAGGTTCAGATTCATCAGCATTTATAACTAAATAGTGGGGTCGTGATCCAATTACTTTTGGAGCAAAAGATAACTTTAGACCAGTGGGAAATCCAGCTCCACCTCGGCCTCGGAGTTCAGAGTCTTTAATTTCTTGTATAATATTTTCTTTTTCTTTTGATAGTATCTTATCTGTATTTTCCCAATCACCTCTTTTTATCGAATTCTCAATTTCCCAACCGAGATCATTATATAAATTTTTAAATATTCTATCTTTATCTTTAAGCATTTTTAATATTAATTAGAGTTTTTCTTCCGCTTTCTGGTGCATTGCTTGATCTATTTATAGATGATCCAGGTTTGGGAAATTCATCTTTTAACAATTTTTGTAAAATATTTTCAGCAGATTTTTCATTAATGTCTTCGAAATAATCTTTATTGATTTGTAACATGGGAGCATTAACACAGGCACCTAGACATTCTACTTCCGTCCATGAGCAAAGTTTATTTTCAGATAGTTCGTTTGGTTTGTTTGATATGTGTTTTTTACATGCATCAACAATTTTTTTAGCTCCCCTAATCATGCATGGTGTTGTCGTACAAACCTGAATAAAATACTTTCCTACTGGAGATAAATTAAACATAGAATAAAACGTAACAACTTCATAAACTTTTATATATGGCATATTAAGTAATTTAGATACATACTTTATAGCCGACAGAGGTATCCAATTATCATTCTGATCTTGAACAAGGTACAGTAGAGCCATAACAGCACTAGCTTGTTTTCCTGAAGGATATTTTTTTATTTCTCTTTCTGCTTTATTTAAGTTTTCTGAAGTAAATTCAAAAAACTCTGGCTGTACTTTAGATATTTTTTTTATACTCATCTATCAACTTCTCCAAAAACAATATCTAGAGAACCTAAAACTGCAGGAACATCAGCTAACATGTGTCCTTTAAGCAAATAATCCATAGCTTGAAGATGAGAAAATCCAGGAGCTCTTATTTTGCATTTGTATGGTTTATTACTTCCATCAGCTATAAGATAAACTCCGAACTCTCCCTTGGGGGCCTCTACTGCAGTATAAATCTCTCCTTCATTTACTCTATAACCCTCAGAAAATAATTTAAAGTGATGTATTAAAGCTTCCATTGAGTTTTTAAGATCTGCTTTTTTTGGAGGTGTTATTTTGCCGTCTACCGATTTAATTGGGCCAAGAGGCATTTTTTTTATACAATCTTTAATAATTTTAATACTCTCTCTCATTTCCTCCATTCTACAAAGATACCGATCATAACAATCTCCATTTTTACCAATTGGAATTTTAAAGCTAAAATCTCTATAACATTCATAAGGTTGTGATTTTCTTAAATCCCACGGAACACCTGAACCTCTAAGCATAACACCTGAAAAGCTATAGTCTAATGCTTCTTGTTTGCTAACAACTCCTATATTTACATTTCTTTGTTTAAATATTCTATTATCAGTGAGTAAAGACTCTAGGTCATCTAGAATTTTTGGAAATGTATCACAAAATAGCAAAATATCTTCGCTTAATCCCCGTGGTAAATCTCTATGTACACCGCCTGGTCTAAAATAATTTGCATGTAATCTTGATCCTGAAACTCGCTCATAAAAAGTCATTAAAGTTTCTCTTTCTTCAAAACCCCAAAGGGAAGGTGTTAAGGCTCCGACATCTAGAGCCTGAGTAGTAATGTTTAAAATATGACTAAGAATTCTACCTATTTCACAAAATAAAACTCTAATATACTGGCCTCTTATTGGAACTTCTATATTTAATAATTTTTCTACTGCTAGAGCGAAGGCATGCTCTTGATTCATTGGTGCAACATAATCAAGACGATCAAAATATGGAACTGCTTGAGTATATGTCTTATGCTCAATTAATTTTTCTGTACCTCTGTGAAGTAAACCTATGTGTGGATCTATTTTTTCAACTACTTCACCATCCAATTCAAGTATTAAACGTAAAACTCCATGAGCAGCAGGATGTTGAGGTCCAAAGTTTAGATTCATTGTTTTGGTTTTTTTAGTCATTTTTTTTAAAATTTTTATTATTTTTTAATTCATCATTGTTAACGTATTTTGTACCTTCCCAAGGACTCTCAAAATCAAAATCTCTATATTCTTGTTCTAATTTTACTGGTTCCGATATAACTTGCTTACTATCTTCGTTGTAACGAACTTCTGTATGACCGGTTAGCGGAAAGTCCTTTCTTAAAGGATGACCTTCAAATCCATAATCTGTAAGTATTCTTCTTAAATCAGGATGATCTTTAAAAGAAACACCGTACATATCAAAAATTTCTCTTTCCATCCAATTTGCAGAAGAAAAAATTTTTGTTATTGATGAAATAATTTCTTTTTCATCAATATTAATATTAATAACAGTTCTATAATTAAATTCATGACTTAATAATAAATAAATAATTTTAAATCTTTTTTCTCTAGAAGGATAATCTACTGCAGTAATATCTATTAACTGTCTAAAACGACATTTTTCGTTTGTTTTTAAAAATAATATAGTTGATATAATATTTTTTGGTTCTATTTCAATATAAAGTTGATCAAATTTAATTTCTGATTTTATAATACTTGTTGTTAAACCTGAGTTAATAATTTTTTCTAAATCTTTAAGAGTAGCTGACATTTTATCTTGTTATATTGCCTTCTCTTCTAATTTTCTTTTGTAATTGTAAAATTCCATATAATAAAGCTTCGGCAGATGGAGGACACCCTGGAACATAAATATCTACTGGAACTATTCGGTCACAACCCCGAACTACAGAATAGGAATAGTGGTAATAACCGCCTCCATTAGCGCAGCTCCCCATTGATATTACATATCGTGGTTCTGGCATTTGATCATAAACTTTTCTTAAAGGTTTAGCCATTTTATTTGTTAAAGTACCAGCTACGATCATAACATCTGATTGTCTAGGTGAAGCTCTTGGCGCAGCTCCAAATCTTTCTAAATCATATCTTGGCATAGACGCCTGCATCATTTCAACTGCACAACAAGCTAAACCAAACGTCATCCAATGCAGTGATCCTGTACGAGCCCAATTAATTAAATTATCAAATGAAGTTGTAATAAAACCTTTTTCGCTAAATTCTTTGGAGATTTTTTCAAATTCTTTTGGAATTTTTTGATTATTTTTTTTTAAATTTAACATCTTAATCCCAATCTAAGGCGCCCTTTTTCCATTCATAAATAAAACCTATCGTTAAAATTGTAAGAAAGAGAATCATAGACCAAAATCCTAATGCTCCTATATTTCCTAACGATATAGCCCAAGGAAAAAGGAAAGCTATTTCTAAATCAAAAATAATAAATAAAATTGCTACTAAATAAAATCTAACATCGAATTCAATTCTTGAATCATCAAACGCATCAAAACCACATTCGTACGCTGATAATTTTTCAGGATCAGGATTTTTTGGAGCAACTAGAAAATTAATTAGCACAAAACCTAAGCTTAAAGCTAAGGCAATAAAAAGAAACAAAACAATCGATAAGTAATCTGATAATAAATTATAAATCATCTTTAATATTTATAATTACTTTTTACACTATATCATTAAATTAGCCTAGTTAATCAAATGACTACATGGTCACATTTAATTGATGTGTTGATAATGATTCACAAAAAAAGAGTGGCGGGAGTGACCGGGCTCGAACCGGCGACCTCCTGCGTGACAGGCAGGCGCTCTAACCAACTGAGCTACACCCCCACTAAGATAAAAATGGTGGGCGGTAAAGGACTCGAACCTATGACCCTCTCGGTGTAAACGAGATGCTCTACCAACTGAGCTAACCGCCCCATTTATCTTTTAAAACTTATTACATTACGTTACTGATAAAGTAAAATTAATTCTCTAAATCTTTTATACTAATAAACTTTTCAGCTAATTTACTATTATTTTTTTTTATTTCTTCTATAAAATTCCAGGCTAAAACTAGAACATAGTCAGGTTTTTCTTTTACCTTTATTTTAGATAAAATAGGAATATTCATTCCAGGTAAAAATTTACCATGTTTTAGTTTGTTGTCCTCTACTATAAAGTCAATTTCTTTTGATATGCCAAAAAAATTTAAAGCAGTTGTGGCCTTTGCTGGTGAGCCATAACCAATTATCTTGTTATTTTTGGTTTTAATTTTTTGTATATTTTTTCTAACATTATCTCTAATTTTATATACCTTTTCACCAAATTCTTGGTAAGTTTTATACTTTTTAATTCCAAAATCTTCTTCTTCTTTAAGTAATGATTTTACATTGTTTTCAATTTTAACTTTTTTACCTTTCTTAATATAAACTCTTATAGAGCCACCATGAGTATTTATCCTTTCTACCCTATAAATTTTGCCATCATGACGATTAAAGAAGTTAATTAAAGATGTTAATGACCAATAATTGTAATGTTCGTGATAAATATTATCAAAAGTTAAATCTTTTAAAGTATTTAACAAATATTGAACTTCAATAATTATAGTTCCATTTTTCTTTAAAAGTCTAAACATGCATTCAGCCATTTCTTTTAGTTTATCTGAATGAGCAAATACATTTGAAGCTAAAATTAAATCTGCATTTTTTTTAATTTTCTTTAAATTTTTTTCTTCTAAAAAACCATTAAATGTTTTAATCTTATTTTTATTTGCCAATTTAGCTAAATTTTTTGCTGGTTCTATTCCTAATATTTTTTTAAAACCTAATTCTTTAAATGGTCTTAATGCAACGCCATCATTACTACCTATATCGATTATATAAGATTTACTTTTATTTAGTTTAAAATTTTTTATATAACTTTTTGCTGCAGTTACAAAATGTTCAGTAAAAGATTTAGATGTAGATGATGTGTAGAGATAATTTGAAAACATTTTTTTTGGGTCGACAGCTACAGATAGCTGACAGTTATGACAATTGTTACAATAGTTTACCTCTAGAGGATAAAGATCACATTTTTCATTCTTTTTGTTTAATAGATTATTTGCAAGAGGTTGATACCCTAAAGATACAACTCTTTTTAAATTTCCATTTCCACAAGATCTACAATTAAATTTATAGCAACTAAGTAATAAATCTCTTTCTTTCTCATCCACAAAGATATGTTTAATTGTATGAGTAATACCATAATTATCATGTTCTCTCTCGCCTCTTACTAGGTTTAAAAATGTTGTATCTTTAGTAAAAACCATCGTGTGGGCTACATTGGGTTTTATGATTGACAGTTGTCCTTCATTCACTACTTGTGTAATTTTTGGAGAATTGGGATTAAGAATATCTTGAAATATTTCTATGATTTGTCCTTTCGTAAATAAACATTTTTGTTCCTGTTGAGGATGGTAATGATTAGCTCTAATTGTACCTTTTTTGGAATCTATTAAGCCAATTAAATTAATTGGTTCTGTCAACTCATGATTACTAATCTTACCTCTTGAGTCAATAAATTCATTTTCTCCATCTCTCACATGTTCTAAGTCTTTGATTAAATTTTGACTAGACCATTTTGAAATCATATCTTTAATACTTTCATCTAGGCTATAAAGGAATTTAAAACCTGTACCTAATATTTTTTTATTGGATAAAGAAAATCCTAAATTTGGTATTTCATCGTTAGTTTCTCTTAGAGTTATTTTTGGATTGTATTTTTTACAAATCTCAGCTACCTCTTTGACTGTAATTGTATCTTTGGTTAAATTGAAAACTTCAGAAGAAATATCTTCCCTTTCCTCCATATGTTTAAAGCATCTCGCTACATCAATTAGTGGAACTAAACTTTTTACCTGTCGACCTCCTGCAAAAAGTTTTAAAATGCCATTTTGAGATGCAATTTTTGAAAAAAGATTTGGCATTATATCTATCCTGGCTGTATCAGAAGAGTATCCATAAACTGATCCTAATCTTAAAATTATATAATTCTTGCCTGATTCTTTTAATTGTCTTTCATTTACTACTTTTGAGTTTGCGTAAGAAAGTATAGGTTTAGTCTCTTCATCTTCAAGTATGTCATTTTTTACTTTATCAATTCCTTCGTAAACTACATGGGTTGATGGTAAAATTATTTTACATTTATCGCTAATAGCATCTAATATATTTTGAGTTCCTTTTTCTGCTACTAAATTAATTTTTTCATCTTTATCTTTATTTCCCTCGCTTCGAGTTCTTGGAACATCAGTGATTCCAGCAAGATGATGTACTATATCAGCATCTTTACAATATTTATTAACCAGTTCTTTATCTAAAATATCTCCATGGATAAAATTCATATTCCAATTTCTTAATTGATTAACACGTTCAGATATAAATCTATTATCGATCACTATAATTTCATTATTCCAACTAACTCCTGAGTATATTTTACATAGCTCAGTACCTATATAACCAATTCCACCAGTAATAACGATTTTTTTAGACATATATCTATTTATACTTTATTAAAATAAAGTCTTTATTTATATTATATAAATCAAAGTTTCAATTAAATATGAAAATTTACGATTGCTTTCAGTTCTTTGACGAAGAGATGCTTTTGGATCTCAGGTTAAATATCATGAATAAATATGTGGACAAATTCGTCATAACAGAAGCAACATATATGCATAATGGAAAATCAAAAAAACTTAATTTTGATATAAAAAAATACTCAAAATTTAAAGAAAAAATTATTTATATTGTTGTTGAAGATCAACCCAAAGATCTTTTTAAGATTTACAATTCTGATAAAAATACAAGAGATACAAGAGGTCAAAAATTAGTTTTAAATGGTTATAAAAGAGATAACTACCAAAGACAAATGGCATTAAGTGCTTTGAAAAATATTGATGTTAATGATTGGATCATTATTAGTGATATAGATGAAATTCCTAAATTAGAAAATATTAATTTAAAAGATGTTAAAAATAAAATTGTTATATTCAAACAAAAAATTTTTTATTATAAATTTAACTTAATATACCCAAATATTTTATGGCATGGATCTAAAATGTGTAGGAAAAAAGATTTCATATCACCACAATGGTTACGTAATATAAAACATAAAATCTACCCTTATTGGAGACTGGATACAATATTTTCAAAAAAAAAATATAGCAATATTTTACATGTGGACGATGGAGGTTGGCATTTTACAAATATTAAGTCACCGGTAGATATTGAGAAAAAACTTTTAAACTATACACACCATTATGAATTTGAACAAAGTCAAATTACATTAGATGATTTAAAAAAAAGAATGTCAGATAAAAAAATTATTTACGATCATGATGTAGACCAGCGTAAATCTAAATGGAATTCAAATAAAACCTTAGAAATTGCTGAATTATCTGTGTTACCTGATTATATTAATGATAATTATGATCTATATAGTAATTGGCTAGAAAAATAATTTTTTTAGTGTGTACTTTCTGTAGAAGGTTTTATTCCAGATTTTGAAGTTGGTAATTTTTCAACTTCTATCCATTCGACTGGTTTTAATTCTTTTGTAAGAGCTAATTTTAATACTTCATCAACTGTTTTAACTGTTTCAATTTTTATAGACTCTAAAATATTTTTAGGTATTTCTGCTAAATCTTTTTTATTTTCCTCAGGTATTACAACTCTTTGAATTCCAGCTCTATGAGCTGCTAACAATTTCTCTTTCAATCCACCGATACCTAAAACATGACCTCTTAACGTCACTTCACCAGTCATAGCAATATTTCTATCTACTGGAACTCCAGTTATAGATGAAACTATAGATGTTACCATCGCAATACCAGCAGACGGTCCGTCCTTTGGAGTTGCTCCCTCAGGAACATGTATATGAAAATCTTTTTTTTCAAATATTGGAGGTATTATTCCAAATTCCAAAGATTTAGATCTTACATATGATTTTGCTGCTTTTACTGACTCTTGCATTACATCACCTAACTTACCTGTAATTTGCATTTTACCTTTTCCGGGCATTACAGCAGACTCGATTTTTAATATTTCTCCTCCATATTCTGTCCAAGCTAATCCTGTAACAATTCCAATCTTATTTTCTGACTCAACTTCACCATATTTAAATTTTTTAACACCTAAAAAATTAGTTAAATTTCCAGAATTAATTGTATTATCAGTAGACTTATTTACTAAAATATTTTTTATTGTTTTTCTAGCTAATTTTGAAATTTCTCTTTCGAGATTCCTAACACCAGATTCTTTTGTATAACATCTTATTACATCTTTAAGTGCTTCTGGTTTTATATCCAATTCATTTTCTTTAAGACCGTTATCTTTTATTTGTTTAGGTATTAGATAATTATTTGCAATATTAATTTTTTCATCTTCTGTGTAACCTGGAATTCTAATGACTTCCAACCTATCAAGAAGAGGTGGAAGGATGTTTAATGTATTTGCAGTAGTAACGAACATTACATCAGATAAATCGTAATCAACTTCTAAATAATGGTCATTAAAATTTATGTTCTGTTCAGGATCTAAAGCTTCTAATAAAGCTGAAGATGGATCTCCTCTATAATCAGATCCAACTTTATCAATTTCATCAAGTAAAAATAATGGGTTTTTGGTACCCGCTTTTTTCATTTGTTGAATAATTTTTCCAGGTAACGATCCGATGTAAGTTCTCCTGTGTCCTCTTATTTCAGCCTCATCCCTTACTCCACCCAAAGACATTCTAACAAATTTTCTTCCTGTAGCTCTTGCTATTGACTTACCTAAAGAAGTTTTACCTACACCCGGAGGTCCAACTAAACATAATATGGCTCCCTTTATTTTGCCCACTCTTTTTTGGACCGCTAAATATTCAAGTATTCTTTCTTTTACTTTATCTAAACCATAATGATCTTTATCTAACACTTTCTTAGCTTCAGTAATATCTATATTATCTGAATTTTTTGATTTATTATACCAGGGTAACTCTATCATCCAATCTAGATAATTTCTTACAACAGTCGCTTCTGCTGACATTGAGCTCATAGATTTTAATTTTTTTAATTCTGCTATACATTTAGTTGAAGCTTCTTTTGGCATTTTTGCTTTAATAATTGCTTTTTGTAAATTTGCTATTTCATCTTTACCATCTTCAATTTCTCCAAGCTCTTTTTGAATTGCTTTCATTTGCTCATTTAAATAGTACTCCCTTTGAGTTTTTTCCATTTGATTTTTAACTCTTCCCCTAATTCTTTTTTCTACACCAATAACATTAATTTCATTATTAATATGACCTATTAGCTTTTCTAATCTTTTTTTCAAATTGATAGTTTCTAGTAATTTTTGCTTTTCGAATATTGATATATTTAATTGGCCGGATATATGGTCAGCTATTTTAGTTGGATTTTTTTGATCTTTCAAAGATGTTAATAGTTCAGACGGAATTTTTTTATTTAAATTAGTTAATTTTTCAAGCTTTCTTATCATTGCAACTGCAAAAGGAAGAAGATCTTCTTTTGTATCGATGACATCTTTGCAAACCTCTACGGAAGTTTTTAAAAAATCTTTATCATTCTTACATTCAATTATTTTGATTCTATCAATTCCTTCAACAAGAACTTTCACTGTACCATCGGGGAGTTTTAACAATTGTAAAATTTTACTTTCACAACCATACGAATATAAATTTTCTTCAGCTGGGTCATCAATTTCAGGATTTTTTTGAGTGACTAATATAATCTTTTTGTTTGTTTTCATTACCTCATTTAATGCTTTTATAGATTTATCTCTTCCAACAAAGAGTGGCACGATCATGCCTGGAAACACGACTATATCTCTTAACGGCAAACACGGAAAAAAATCACTTTTATTCATTATCGGAGTATATGGGTATTATTATAAATATTTCAACAACTTTTTTATGCAGCTGTTGTTTTTTTATTTTTTATATGCGTAATTATTGGTTCACTATTATTCTTGACATTTGAGCTATTTACTGTCACCTCGCTAACATCGCTCATTGCAGGAAGTTTAAACATAGTTTTTAACAATAAAGCCTCTATTATAGATCTCAATCCTCTAGCTCCGGTTTTTTTGTTAATTGCTTTTTTTGCAATTTCTAGAATAGCATCTTCATTGAAATTTAGTTTTACATTTTCAAATTCAAAAAGTCTTTTATACTGTTTTATTAATGAATTTTTTGGCTCTTTTAAAATTTTTACTAAAGATTTTTCGTCAAGCTCTTCAAGTGTTGCAAGAATAGGCATTCTTCCAACAAACTCAGGAATTAAACCATATTTTATTAGATCTTCAGGTTCTAGACTTTTTATTAGTTCATCAGTAGGTTGATCCTGGAAGTGTTTAACTTTAGCTCCAAATCCTATAGAAGTATCACTACCCCTTTTTGCGATCACTTTATCAAGTCCTGCAAATGCTCCTCCACAAATAAACAATATGTTTGTAGTATCAACTTGTAAAAATTCCTGCTGCGGATGTTTTCTTCCACCTTGAGGTGGAACGCTGGCTATTGTTCCCTCCATTATTTTAAGTAAAGCTTGTTGCACTCCCTCTCCTGAAACATCTCTTGTTATAGAAGGGTTTTCAGATTTTCTGCTTATTTTATCTACTTCATCTATATAGACTATTCCTCTTTGAGCTTTTTCAACATTATAATCTGCAGCTTGCAACAATTTAAGAATTATATTTTCAACATCTTCTCCTACATAGCCTGCTTCAGTTAAAGTAGTTGCATCAGCCATTGTAAAAGGAACATCGATAATTCTTGCCAAAGTTTGAGCTAATAAAGTTTTTCCACATCCAGTTGGACCGACTAAAAGAATATTAGATTTAGAAAGTTCAACATCTTTACTGCTATCAGTTTCATAATTTAATCTTTTATAATGATTATGTACTGCTACTGACAACACTTCTTTTGCATAAGGTTGACCAATGACATAATCATCTAAAACTTTACAAATTTTTTGAGGTGTTGGTACTCCCTCTTGATTATTAATGAAAGAATCTTTGTTTTCTTCTTTAATTATATCCATACATAGTTCAACACATTCATCACAGATAAAAACTGTAGGACCAGCAATTAATTTTCTTACTTCGTGCTGACTTTTTCCACAAAATGAACAATACAATATATTTTTATTATTTTTTTCTGACATAATTTAAAAACGAATCACTTAAAATAAAAATAAACTAATATTAAAAGTTATCAAGTTTAAGTTGAGTTTGTTAACTAAATCTAGTGGCTTAAGATCTTTTTTCCACAACTTCATCTATCAATCCAAAACTCTTGGCTTCGTTTGGAGTCATAAAGTTGTCCCTTTCTAGGGCTTTCTTAATTTCCTGTTCACTTTTTTTTGTATGTTTAGAATAAATCTTATTCAATCTATCTTTTAATGATAATATTTCTTTAGCATGAATTTCAATATCTGTGGCTTGACCTTGATAACCTGCAGATGGTTGGTGAACCATAATTCTAGAATTAGGTAATGAAAATCTTTTTCCCTTTTCGCCAGCAGATAATAAAAAAGAACCCATTGAAGATGCTTGACCGATACACAAAGTTGAAACTGGAGGTTTTATATATTGCATAGTGTCATAAATACCAAATCCAGATGTTACTAATCCTCCTGGACTATTAATATAAAAAGATATTTCTTTTTTTGGGTTTTCAGATTCTAAAAACAATAGTTGAGCAGTAATTAAAGTTGAAACATTATCGTTTACAGGACCAACTAAAAAAATTATACGCTCTTTTAATAACCTAGAATAAATATCATAGGCTCTCTCACCTCTATTTGATTGTTCAACAACCATTGGGATCAAGTTATTCATATTTTCTTCAATTTTATTATTCATAACGAATCAACAATCTGAAGTTATACAACTTATGATTACTTTTTTCTAATTTTTTTATTTTTTTTTACTATTTTAGAGGCTTTTTTTAGTTTTCCAGTCTGTTTCTTACCAGGAGATTTTTCACTTTTTTTATTTTCATGGTTGTGATCGTGGTTATGTTTTAGGTCATGTTCTTTTTTTAAAATTTTTTCAGCTTCTTGAAGTGAGATAACTTTTTTTGTTTGTTTGGATTTTTCTTTAATTAAGTTTAAAATTTTTTCTTCATAAATATTTCCTCTTAGACTTGAGGCTGCTGCAGGATTTTTTTGATAATAATCCAAAATTTGTTTTTCTTGCCCTGGCATAGATTGAACTTGTTTTTGGATTTCGTTTTTTAATTCTTGTTCTTCAACTTTTAATTTATTAGCCTCTCCCAATTCGTTTAGTATCAAACCTAATTTGATCCTTTTTTTTGCTATTTTTAAATTTTCATTTTTATTTTTTTCAATGTCTTCTTTTTTTAAACCCTGAGTAATTATTGACAACTCTTGATTTAGAAGGTTATCAGGTATTTCAACATTATGAATTTTTTCTATTTGGTTTAATATATTATCTTTCGATATTGCATCTAGACTCATTTTATATTGACTTTGAATTTGTTTATTTACCATTATTTTTAAATCATTCAAATCTTTTGCTCCAAGATTTTTAGCAAATTCATCATCAATTTTTGTTGCTTCAGGTTTTTTAATATTTAAGATTTTACACTCAAAATTTGCCTTTTTATTTGCATATTCTTTTTTGGGATAATTTTCGGGAAGTGTCACCGTAACTTCTTTTATATCTTTTTTTTTAGCTCCAACTAATTGATTATCAAAACCTTTTATAAATAAATCTTTACCTAAAACTATTTGTGTGTTCTTTCCTTCGCCACCATCAAATTTTTTATTTTCAACTTTGGCTTCATAATCAAATATTACTAGATCTCCTATTACGGCAGTTTCATTTTCCGTTTTATCTTTAAAATTATTTTGATTTTTAGCTATATCTTCTAGCTTTGTTTTTGTTTCCTCTTCTGTGATTTTGACTTCATAATCTACAAATTTAATATTTTCTAAAGATTGAAGTTTTATAGATGGCAATTCATCTATCTCTAATGTGTAAGTTAAATCTTTTCCTTCACCATATGATTTAAGATCTAATTTTGGTTGACCCGCAACTTTAATTTTTTTTTCTTCTAAGGCTTTTGTAGAAGTTTCTTTTAAAATCTTTTCTAAAACTTCTCCATAAATAGCTTTACCAAACTGTCTTTTTAAAACTTCTACTGGAACTTTCCCGGGTCTAAAACCTTTTAAGTTTACTGTTTTACTTAATTCGTTCAATCTTATTACCATTTGCTCGTCGATAATTTTTTTTTCAACTAAAATTTTAAGATTAGTCTTCAGTCCTTTTTTGGAATCAATAGTTACTTTCATAAATTCTGGTGGGCAAGAAGAGACTCGAACTCTTAATCCGTGAGGAACCGGTTCCTAAGACCGGCGCGTATACCAATTCCGCCACTTGCCCGTGCACGATTTATTATCAAATTAAAAGATAATGTCCAAGTCTATTAAACAATTTTAATTTTACTACCCTTTTTTACAATATAAATTCCTATAATTACAGCTAACAACGAAATAATAACTTTTGGTGTAATTAATTCTCCTAAAATTAAAAAACCTAAAATTACCCCAAATATTGGTATTAGATATGCTACTTGGGACTGAAATACTAAACCGTTATGTTTCAAAATATAAAATCTTAATAACCAGGCTATCCCAGTTGAAAAAATTCCAAGATATAGAAGAGAAATGGAAGAATCTAATCTTGGTGATAAATTCCATGGTTGTTCAATAAAAAAAGATATGGGCAATAATACTATAGATCCCCAAATTAAAATTGATGCAGTAACATTTTCATTTTTTTTATTACTAATTTTTAAAGTTAATAACCCTCCAACAACATAAAATGTAGACCCACATAAAATTAACAAAGCTGAAATAAAATTATTTTTATTTATTAATATATTGTCAGAAAATAAAAAAATTATTCCTGAAAACCCCAATAAAACACCTAATGATTTTACTAAATTAATTTTTTCATTTTTGGTAAAAAAATGAGCTAAAACCGTAGCGCTCAAAGGAGTGCTAGCCATCAATATTGCAGCTAAATTACTTTGAATATTTTTAACTCCAAACGCTATAAGAAAAAAAGGTATTACTAAATTTATAACTCCAATAGATGCAAACCAATACCAATCCTTCGAGAATGCTTCTATTTTAATTTTTTTTATATAACATAATAAAATTACTGGGATAGCTCCTAGAAAAATTCTTAAGAATGCAATCGTAAGTGGACCATATGAATAGGTGGCAATTTTTATATTAAAAAAAGCTGAAGCCCAAATCAGTGCAAGTAATATTAAGACAAAATAATCTAACGATTTAGCTTCTCTCATTCTGCTATATCTTTTTCTCTTCCATTAGTTATTTTAATTAATTTTTTGTAATCTATTTTAAATACGCAGTTGGGGTGGCCAGCTGCAGCAAATACATATCTAAATCGACCAAGTGATTTATCTATTAAGATATCCAATTTTTTTATATGTCCCACCGGTGAAACTCCACCAATAGAAAAACCAGTAATTTCTTTTACTTCTGTAGGATTAGCCATACATATGTTTTTACTATTTAAAAAAAATTTTAATTTATTTAATGAACATTTTTTGTCTCCAGCAACTAAGCAGATTAAAAAATTTTTTTCAACTTTAAATAGCAAACTTTTAACAATAGCACCAACATTACAATTCAAAGAATCAGCAGCATCTTTTGCTGTTCTAGCTGTTTTGGTTAAAACAGTTATACTTAGACTAGTGTCAAATTTTGATATAATTGATTTTACTCTCTTTACAGGCTCATTATTTAATAATGTTTCCATTTTTTTATCTTTTTAAACTGCGTTATGTTTGTAACGCATACCTGTTAATTAATAAATTCATTTCATTAAATTGTTGAAGTTGAGTAATGATACAACCTGAAGCTTTAAATAAAAGTATTTAGTTAAGTAACAAATTATATATATAAGTAAAAAGAGAAATATTATGAGTGCAAGTAAAATTTTAAAAAAGATTAAAGAAAAAGAAATTGAATATATAGATCTTCGTTTTACTGATCCTAAGGGTAAATTGCAGCATGTTACTATGGATAAGTCTGTTGTTGATGAAGAAATGCTAAATGATGGAATTTTCTTTGATGGTTCTTCAATTGCTGGCTGGAAAGCTATAAATGAATCAGACATGATATTAAAACCTGATCTTGAAAAAGAGATTTTAGATCCTTTTACATCTCATAATACTTTAATATTATTTTGTGATGTTATGGATGCGGTTAAAAAGACTCCTTATGAACGCGATCCTAGAAGTACTGCAAAAAAAGCTGAGGAATATTTAAAAAAATCTGGAATTGGTGATAAAGCTTTTTTTGGTCCAGAGGCTGAATTTTTTGTTTTTGATGATGTAAAATTTAAAAATGATATGAATGAGACTGGATTTAAAATTGATAGTTCTGAAGGTCCTTATAATACCGGAAAAGATTATGAAAATGGAAATATGGGACATAGACCAGGAATTAAAGGAGGTTATTTTCCTGTGCCTCCAGTAGATAGTGCTCAAGATATGAGAGGGGAATTTTTAAAAGCTTTAAAAGATATGGGAATTAAAGTTGAGAAACATCATCATGAAGTTGCTCCAAGTCAACACGAACTAGGAATGTATTTTGGAACATTAACTAATCAAGCTGATAACATGCAACTTTATAAATATGGAGTACATATGGTTGCTCATTCTTTTGGAAAAACTGCGACCTTCATGCCAAAACCAGTTAAAGGAGATAATGGATCAGGAATGCATGTTCATCAATCTTTGTGGAAAGGAAATACGGCTTTATTTTCAGGGACTAAATATTCAGGTTTATCAGAAATGGCTTTATATTATATTGGTGGAATTTTAAAACATGCTAAAGCAATTAATGCTTTTGCAAACAGTACCACAAATAGTTATAAAAGATTGATACCTGGATTTGAAGCTCCTGTTCTTCTAGCCTACTCTGCTAGAAATAGATCGGCATCATGTAGAATACCTATAACCATGAATAAGAAAGCTGCTAGATGTGAAATAAGATTTCCAGATGCTGCTGGTAATCCTTATTTAACTTTTGCTGCTATGCTCATGGCGGGTATAGATGGAATAAAAAATAAAATCAACCCAGGTAAACCAGCAGATCAAGATTTGTATGCCATGCCAGAAGACGAGGTAAAGAATATACCAACTGTTTGTGGTTCTTTAAGAGAGGCAATGGAAAGTCTTGATAGAGATAGAAAATTTCTTACTCAAGGTAACGTATTTACAGATGATCAGATAGACGCTTATATTGCTTTAAAGTTTGAAGAAATCTATAAGCTTGAGCACACTCCTCACCCTATAGAATTCGATATGTACTATAGTTGTTAAAACTATTTTTTATTTTTTATTATTTTATCGTCAGCTATTTTATCTTTATTTACACCTTCTTTAATAGTGTAATCTAAAGTACCATGCGCACCAGCTTCGACTGCTTTCCTTTGACTTCTAAATAATGCTTTTTCTTTAGCTTCTTCAGCCAATTTATTAGCATGTTTTCCTAAATGTTTCGTATCTCTCATATATATCTACTATATACAATTTATAATTGTGCAGCAATACTGTTTTATATTTTAAAAGATTCTCCACACCCGCAACGTTCGGTTTCGTTGGGGTTTTTAAATACAAAAGTTGACGAAAATTCTTCTTTTTTGTAATCCATCTCTGTACCCAAAAGATACATAATTGCTTTTGGATCAATTAATACCTTAACTCCTTTATCTTCTATGATTTCATCATTAGGATTCGTTTGTTTTGCATATTCCATCACGTAAGACATTCCTGCACATCCTCCTGATTCTACGCCAATTCTCACACCAATTATAGGTTCTTTTGCTTTAAGAATAATTTCTTTAACTCTCTCTGCAGCTCTATCACTTAAAGTTATTACCTGTTTACTCATAAATTTAATTCCAATTTGGCAGCTTCTGACATTTTATCCTTATCCCATGGTGGTTCCCAAACCAAATTAAGTATAACATCAGAAACACCCTCTACTTTCTTTATATTCTCTTTAACCTCATTAGGCAAACTTTCAGCTACAGGACAATTTGGAGAAGTGAGAGTCATATCAACATTAACTATATTTTTATCATTTACTTCAATTTTGTAGATTAGACCAAGTTCATAGATATTAACAGGAATCTCTGGATCAAAAATTTTTTTAATTTCTTCTATAACTTTGTCTTTAAGAGTGTTCATTTAAGTTTAAATTTCCGTATTCACATCTTTATCTTTATTTTCCATGGCAGAAATAAGTGTATGCCAAGAAAGTGTAGCACATTTTATCCTCATTGGATATTGTTTTACCCCAGACAAAGACATGATTTTTATCTTTTGGTCTTCTGTTAAATCATTACTTTTAACTTCGGACCCTCCTTTTATCATATTTAAAAATCCATCTATTATTTCCATCGATGCTTTGAAAGATTTCCCTTTAACCAACTCTGTCATTATTGATGTAGAAGCTATTGATATAGCACACCCTGAGCCTTCAAAAGTTAATTGTTCAACTTTTTTTTCTTTATCTAGCTTTAAATAAACATGTACTTGGTCTCCACATAAAGGATTGTGGCCTCTAGCCTGATGATTATAATTTTTGCATTTACCAAAATTTCTCGGACTTTTCCCATGTTCTAAAATAATATCTTGATACAATTCTTTTAAATCCATTATTTTAAGTTAAATACCTTTCTACAATTTTCAATTGCTTCGCAAAGAATATCTATGTCATCTTTTGTATTATAAATTCCGAATGAAGCTCTTGCGGTTGCTGGCAAATTTAATTTTTTATGTAAAATTTGACAACAGTGATGTCCAGCTCTAATCGCTACACCATCTTCATCAAGAATCGTTGCTATATCATGAGGATGAACTCCTTTAATAGTAAATGAAATTACACCAGCTTTATTTTTTGGATTACCGACCAATTGGACAGAATTAATTGATCTTAATTTTTCTAAAGCATAATTTGTAAGTTTTTTCTCATGGTTAATTAAATTTTCAATACCAATCGATTCCATAAACTTTATAGATTCGTTAAAAGCAACGACCTCTGCTGTTGGCATTGTACCAGCTTCATATTTTTCGGGAAGTTGTGCGTAGGAAACTTTTTCTTTTGTAACTTCACTTATCATTCCTCCTCCTCCGATATAAGGAGGTAATTTTTCTAACCAATCTTTTTTTGCATATAAGATGCCAACGCCAGTTGGACCATAAACTTTATGACATGAGATGGCATAAAAATCACAATCGAGATCCTTTACGTCTATTTTAATGTGTGGAGCGCTTTGACAACCATCTACTAAAACAGGAATATTTTTTTTATGCGCTATATTTATAATTTCTTTTACAGGTACAATAGTACCTGTGACATTTGAAAGATGTGTAACTGCAATTATTTTTGTTTTAGGAGTTATTAATTTTTCAAATTCACTAATTATAATATCTCCATCTTCATTAATAGGTGCAAACTTAATAACTGCACCTTTACTTTCTCTGAGATAATGCCACGGAACATAATTTGAATGGTGTTCAAGTTCAGTTATTAATATTTCATCACCACTTTTTATGTTTTGCTGCCCAAAAGTTGAAGCAATTAAATTTATGGATTCTGTTGCGTTTTTTGTAAAAATAATTTCTTCTTTCGAGCCAGCGTTAATAAATTTTTTTACGCTCATCCTAGTTTCATCAAATTTATTTGTTGCGTTAACTGACAGTGAATGAATACTTCTACCTATATTTGAAAACTCACTTTTATAGAAAGTATCTAATCTATTAATTACGCACATCGGTTTTTGTGAAGAGTTGGAGCTATCCAGGTAAACTAAAGATTTTCCGTTTATTTTTTTAGAAAAAATAGGAAATTGGGATTTTATATTATCTATGTTCATCTATATATTTATTTTGTTAATTCTTTCATTGAATAATTTTGAAATAAAAACTTGAATACTAGTATCTGTAATTGTTTCTATAACCTCATTTAAAAAACCTTCAACAATCATTTTATTTGCTTGATCTCTTGTGAGACCTCTAGTCATTAAATAAAAAATACTATTTTCATCTATATTTCCTGTAGTGGATCCGTGAGAACATTTTACGTCATCCGCGTAAATTTCTAATTCTGGTTTAGAGTTAAACTCTGATTTTTCGGATAATATTAATGCTTTACTAAGTTGATATCCATTTGTTTTCTGGGCTTTTTTATCAACTGAGATTTTACCTTGATAGGTTCCGTTGCTATTATCTAATAAAACACTTTTTATTAATTGAGAACTTTTACAATTCTCATATTTATGATTTACATTTGTTTTAAGTTCATGCTGTTGATTTCCTTCCAACAACATTATTCCATTTACGAAACATGAACTAAATTCTTCTAATAAATTACAATGAATTTCATTTTTTATAAGATTAGGGCCTAAGGAAAACAAAAAATTTTCAAAAATACTATTTGAATAACTTTTAATTTTAACAGAATTATAATTATAGGAATTGTTTAAACTAACATCTATATTAAATTTTTTAAGTGTAGCTTTTTTTTTTATAGTATAATTATGAATTGTGTTGTTAAAGTATTTAATATTATTTTCGCATTTATAAAAGTCGATTAAACTCAAATTAGATTTTTCACCAAGAGAAATAAAAATTTTATTATTAATAATTTTATTTTCTGCTGTATTATCAAAAAAGTTATAAATTATTAACGGGCTATTAAAAAAATAGTCACTACCTATATCTAAAATTATACCATCATTTGCAAAAGCATGATTTAAAGAAATCATAGAATTTTGGTCATCATTAAAATAATTTTTTATTTTGTCGAACTCTTTTTTGTTTTCAAATATCTTTTTTAATGGTGCAATTTGTATTTTTTTTGAGTCTTCGTGAGAAAAATCTGATTCTATAAAATTACCATTCAATAGAATTATTTTGTTATGTTTAAAATCTTTAATTATAAATTTTTCGTTATATGTTGATATTTTTTTATTATTAAAAATCTCTAGGTTTGTAAAATTATTACTAATTATATTTTTAAGATCAGTATATTTCCAATGTTCTTGTTTTTTTGTAGGAAATCCTTGATTTTTAAACTTTTCATAGCAATTTATTCTTATATTGTTTAATTCTTTTAAAGCTAAATTTGATTTTTGAAATTCTTCAAATTTGAAATTCATTTTTTTTCTTCCACGCCTTCGTATCCATCTTTTTCCAATTCTTTTGCTAAATCGCCACATCCTGTTTTTACTATTCTTCCATTCACAAGTACATGAACGTAGTCTGGTTTTATGTAATCAAGTAAACGTTGGTAGTGAGTAATAATTAAAAAGGATCTTTTTTTATCTCTTAAAGAATTTACTCCATCAGAAACAATCCTTAATGCATCAATATCTAATCCGGAGTCTGTTTCATCTAAAATAGCAAGTTTTGGTTCTAGTATTGACATCTGTAAAATTTCATTCTTTTTTTTTTCTCCTCCAGAAAATCCCACATTTAATTGTCTGCTAAGAATTTTTTCTTGAATCTTTAATTTTTTCGATTTTTCTTTTACTAGTTTTAAAAATTCTAAAGAGTCTAATTCTTTCTTTCCTTTAAATTTACGAATGGTATTTAGCGAAGTTTTAAGAAAGTTGTTGGTATTAACACCTGGTATTTCTGTAGGATATTGAAAGGCTAAAAATATCCCTTTTTTGAGCTCTTTCTTCAATTGGAATCTCTAAGAGGTTTTTTCCTTCATAAACTGCTTTTCCATTAATTTCATAACCTTTTCTTCCTGATAATACATTTGCTAAAGTGCTTTTTCCTGATCCATTAGGACCCATAATGGCATGAACCTCTCCAGCTTTAATATTCAGATCAAAGTTTTTTAATATTTCTTTACCTTCTATTGATGCGCTAAGATTGTTTATATCTAACATTAACCCACACTTCCTTCTAAACTAATGCCTACAAGTTTTTGAGCTTCAACAGCAAATTCCATAGGTAGTTGTTGTAATACTTCTTTGCAAAAACCGTTTACAATTAAACTAACAGCCTCTTCTTGATTTAAACCTCTTTGATTACAATAAAAGAGTTGTTCTTCACTTATTTTTGATGTTGTTGCTTCATGTTCAATTTTCGAACTAAAATTCTTATTTTCGATATATGGAATAGTATGCGCTCCACATTTATTACCCATTAACAAAGAATCACATTGAGTATAATTACGAGCATTATTTGCTTTTGAACTAATTTTTACCAAGCCCCTATAAGTATTATCTGCAAAACCAGCTGATATACCTTTAGAAATAATTTTACTCTTTGTATTTTTCCCCAAATGAATCATTTTAGTTCCTGTATCTGCTTTTTGATGATTATTAGTAATTGCTATTGAATAAAACTCACCTACTGAATTGTCACCCTGTAGGATGCAGCTTGGATATTTCCATGTTATAGCTGATCCTGTTTCGACTTGGGTCCATGAAATTTTTGAATTTCTTCCTCTGCAGGCTCCTCGTTTAGTAACAAAATTATATATGCCACCTATTCCATCTTTATCACCAGGATACCAATTTTGAACTGTTGAATATTTTATTTCAGCATCATCCAAAGCAACTAGCTCAACATTAGCAGCATGCAGTTGATTTTCGTCTCTCATAGGAGCAGTACACCCCTCTAAATAACTTACATAACTTCCTTTATCTGCTATAATTAAAGTTCTTTCGAATTGTCCTGTTTCAGAAGCATTTATTCTAAAATAAGTAGAAAGTTCCATTGGGCATCTCACTCCTTCAGGAATATAAACAAATGATCCATCTGTAAAAACCGCAGAATTAAGTGTAGCGAAATAGTGATCAGTAATTGGTATCACCGAACCTAAATACTTCTTAACTAGATTTGGATGTTTTTGTATAGCTTCAGATATAGGACAAAAAATTATGCCTTTTTTTGTTAACTCGTCTTTAAAAGTTGTTGCTACAGAAACGGAATCAAAAACCGCATCAACTGCAATACCACTTAATCTTTTTTGTTCATTTAAAGGTATACCTAATTTTTTATATGTTTCTATAAGCTTGGGATCTACTTCTGAAAGATTTTTCGGTTTATTAGAAGAACTTTTTGGAGCAGAATAATAATATAAATCTTGATAGTTAATCTTAGGGTATTTTGGTTTTTGCCAATCTGGTTCTTTCATTTTTTTTAATCTGTTAAAAGCTTTCAATCTCCACTCTAACATCCAAGCTGGTTCTTTCTTGATATTTGAAATAAATTTAATTACTTCTTCATTTAATCCCTTTGGTGCCCTAATACTTTCTATGTCTGTCGTAAAACCGTATTTATATTCTTTTTCTATTTCTTGAGGCTTCATGAGTTTAATTCCTTCTGTTTGTTATTACTTTCCCTTGTTCTAAATATTATGTCTTTTAAAGTATTATTTTCAAAAAAACTGTTTATATGAGCTTCAAGGTCGTCCCATAAGTTGTGAGTAATACATTTTATTGATTTACCGTTACACCCTTTTTTAGACTCCTTTTTACATCCTGTTGTTTTTACATTTTCGTTTACGGCCCTAATAATACTGGATAATTTTATTTGATCTGGAGATTTGGTTAAAGTATATCCTCCTGATGGACCTCGTGAACTTTTAACTAAATTATTTTTTTTTAACTTTAAAAAAATTTGTTCCAAAAAAGAAATTGAAATACCCTGTCTTAAAGAAATTTCACTTAAATTAATTGGTTGATTGTGATCGTTTTTTGCTAGATCAGCCATTGCCATTACAGCGTTTCTACCTTTGCTTGTTAATTTCATATAATTACTACTTATTTTATAAGCTTAATTACGTATTCCTACTAAAATAGTCAAGTATAGAAATAAATAAAATAGACGCATGTATTACGTGGTATATAATTAATCTTTTTTTGAAAATAGTTATCATTACTAGTAAAAATATGACAATAGAAAATAAAGAGATATTTATTCCTGGTCCTAGTGGAAGAATACAAGCGAAGTATTTTAAGAGCAAACAACCTAATGCACCTGTAGCATTAATTCTTCAGCCTCATCCTCAGTATGGAGGCACTATGAATAATAAAATAGTTTACGAAACTTATAACTGTTTTTATAAAAATAACTTTTCTGTAATTAGAATCAACTTTAGAGGTGTTGAAAAAAGTGATGGTGTATTTGATAATGGACAAGGAGAGCTTTCAGATGCAGCTGCAGCACTAGATTGGATAGAAAAAGAAAATCCAGGTTATAACCAGTGCTGGGTTTCTGGTTTTTCATTTGGGGCCCTAATTTGTATGCAATTAATCATGAGAAGACCAGAAGTTAATAAATTTGTTACTATATCACCTCAGCCAAATTTATATGATTTTACATTCTTGTCCCCTTGTCCAATTTCAGGAATAGTTTTATATGGAAAAAATGATGAATTGGTTCAAATAGAAAGTATCTTAAATTTAAAAAAAAGACTTAGTATGCAGAAAAATATAGATGTTAAATTTGAATCAATAAATAATGCTAATCATTTTTTTAAAAGCAAAGAAAAGGAATTAGCTAATTCAATAAGTGCGTACATAAAGGAAAAGATAACTATTAGTTAAATTTTAGTTAACTTCCCGCCTAAACAAGATTTATTTACACCTGTAGTATTTGGGAAAGTGATTGGTAAATTTAAATATGACCTTATTGCTAAATAAGCAAATGCTTGGGACTCAATGTAATCTCCATTAAAATTAAATTTGTCAATTAAATAGACTGGCTGATTTAATAGTTTTTTAATTGATTTGATAATAAATTCATTTTTTCTACCTCCACCAGAAATTATTATTACCTTTGGTTTTTTTTTAAATCTTTTTATTGCTTTCACAATAGATCTTGAAGTTAAGGTAGATAAAGTTGCACACCCATCTTGTAAATTTAGGTTTTTAACTTGATCTAAATTTAAATCTTTTACATCAAGTGATTTTGGGAATTTTTTTTTATAATAAGGATTGTTGATAATTTTTTTTAAAATTTTTTCATTCAATTTACCCGATTTTGCAATTGAACCCATCTTATCAAATTTCATTTTAGTTTTCATGCTTACCCATTTATCAATTAAATAATTTCCTGGACCAGTATCAAAACTTATAATTTTATTTTCATTTAGATTCTCTAAATAAGTAATATTTGATATCCCTCCAATATTAATTATGACTGCAGGTAAATTGCTACCGATCTTTGATAAAATTAATTTATGATAAATTGGAGTTAGTGGTGCTCCTTCCCCACCATTTAAAATATCATTGTCTCTAAAATGTGAAATTATATTTATACCTGTTAA
This sequence comes from uncultured Pelagibacteraceae bacterium, assembly GCA_902588625.1. Taxonomy (GTDB): domain Bacteria; phylum Pseudomonadota; class Alphaproteobacteria; order Pelagibacterales; family Pelagibacteraceae; genus AG-414-E02. The sequence goes on from CACIPU010000003.1 coordinate 72,335, forward strand.
TTTAAAAAGTAATTCGGCATTTCCAATCTGGATAGATATTTTCTTTTGAGGTTTGTGTAAATACGTTTGTCCATGAAAACCGATTAAATCTATATTTATATTTTTATTTCTGTTTAAAATTAATTTGCATGCTTTTTCATGTAAGTATGTTATTTTTTTTTCTATTTTTTTTATATTTTTTAATTGATTTTGAAATCTGCTCTTGGTGATGCACGAATCAATAGATTTTTTTAACTTTTTTCTAAATGATTCTTCATATTCTAAGTAAAAATTATCTATAACTTTTAAGGATTGCTTGCCGTCAGACTTAATAATTGATGCATCAATACCATCTATTGAGGTTCCACTCATCAAGCCTAAGCTATAAAAATTTTTATTCATATATTATATTTAAATTAATTAAAATCTTGTATATTAGAGTTTTAATTAAGCTTAAAAATTGATGCAAGATACATTTCTACAAGAATTTGAGCAAAGGGGCTATTTAAATCAGTGTACTGATAAATCAGCCTTGGGTGAAGTTATGTCTAAAGGCAAAATTAGAGCTTATATAGGTTTCGATTGTACCGCTCCAAGCTTACATGTGGGCAGCTTGATGCAGATCATGTGTCTACGATTACTTCAAAAATATGGTCACCAACCAATAGTTTTGCTTGGTGGAGGAACAACACTTATAGGTGATCCTTCTGGAAAAGATGAAACTAGAAAAATTCTTGATAAAAAAGAAATTGATAAAAATATTAAAAGTATAGAAAATGTATTTAAAATTTTCTTGAAATCTAAAAATCCAAAAACTAAACCTATTTTTGTTAATAATTACTCTTGGCTAAGTAAATTGAATTATATTAATTTTCTTAGAGAAATTGGAAAACATTTTACCATAAATAAGATGTTAACCTTTGATAGTGTTAAATTACGATTAGAAAGAGAGCAATCCTTAAGTTATATGGAATTTAATTACATGATGCTTCAAGCTTTCGATTTTTATGAGCTCAATAAAAGATATAAATGTGTTTTACAAGTTGGTGGTTCTGACCAATGGGGTAATATTGTAAACGGAACAGATTTAATAAAAAGAAAAAATAAAAAACAGACTTATGGTTTAACTACACCTTTATTAACGACTTCGTCTGGTGCAAAAATGGGAAAAACTGAAAAGGGTGCAATTTGGTTAAACAAAAAAATGTTATCTCCTTATGATTACTGGCAATTTTGGAGAAATACGGACGATAAAGATGTAATGAATTTTCTAAAGCTTTTTACTGATTTAAATGTGCAAGAAATAGAAAGTTTAAATAAAAATATAAATGAATTAAAAATTTTACTTGCAAATGAAACCACTACTATGTTGCATGGATATAAATCAGCAAAAGATTCTGAATTGACTGCTAAAAAAACTTTTGAAGACAAATCTATTGGTAAAGACCTTCCTGCGGTAAAATTAAGAAAAAATGAGTTAGCTAATGGAATAAATATATTAGATTTGGTTCTTTTAACAAAATTAGGAAATTCAAAAGGTGAAATAAGAAGAATGATTAAAAATAATGGCTTAAAGATTAATAATGAAATAGTAAAAGATGATTCTAAAGTTTTTTATCAAAATAATTTTGATCAAAGTAATAGTTTAAAAGTTTCGCATGGTAAAAAACAACATGTTATAGTAAAAATTATTTAGCTTCTTCTCTTTTTTTCTTCTTCATTTTTTCTACCGCTCTTACAATAAATCTAGGAGTTAAAGTTTTAATTGGATTAACTGTTGTTTTTATATCTTTTGGAGGTCCTTTCATTTTAAAACTTACTCCCACTACTCCTTCACCTGTTTTTTTCCCAACCAAAATATCTCCAACAACAGGTATTGAAGCTATAATTGAATTAAGTTTTGTTGCTGGTACCAAAGTTCCTCTTAAACTTACAACTTTTCCTTTATCAACATATCCATTAAGTAAAATTGAAACAGCGGGACCCATTGCCAAAGCATCTTCAATATTCATAACATTACCTTTTGAATTTGATTTCATTTCAAAAGATTCAAATCTTATTCCTTCACCACTAAGTGTATCAGCTATTCCTTGAAGAGAAGCTAAAGTTAATAATTGTGCTAAAGCGGGAACTTTCGAAACTTTAAAATCTGTTAAGAGTAAATTTGATTTAGTGCCTTCCTTAGAAATAGTTGACTCATATTCTAACTTTCCTCCCTCAAAACCTTTTACAAAATCGAAATTTTTTATAAATGGTCTTGCTCTATCTGAAATCACTTGAAGAGTTCTCTTATTCTCATCAATTTGATACATTGTCATTTCAATAATTTCATTTTTTTTCTCAAAATTTCCTTTTAGACTTAATTTTTTATAAGAGCCTTTTTTGATAGAGGCAATCATGCTAATATTTAGAATATTATCATCTGTTCCAGTAATAGTTTTATCTAGATTAACTTTAATTTCATTATTAAAATCTTTACTTAAAGTTTTTTCATCTCCTGTTTTATAAAGTGATTTTAAGAGAGGTTCGGCATCAAGCAACTTTCCCATCACAAAAACAGTATTTTGTAATGTTTCATGTTTGCCAATATGAAAATCATTATTTTTAATATTATTTGTAAAGGTTGTTACTTTTATATTTCTAATATCTTTAATTTCAAATTTTTTATTTAAACTTACTTTATCTAACTCAATTTTTGATTTGTTAGAGGAATATAATAAACGATCAATATCATAACTTGATTTTCCACTATTAATATTAAAATCTATATCTGCTTCAATATTTTTTTTTTTATAATAATTTAAATTTGGAATTTTTAGAGTAAGATCATATAAATTAATTTTTCCACCAATATTAAAATTTTTGTCTGTTAAACCTGAATACCTTAATATGAAATCTTTAAATTGCTGATCAAATTTTATTAAACCAGATAACTTTAAATTTTTAGTTTGGTTAAAACTTATTTTCGTATCTTTTAAAATAATTTTAGATCTGTAAGAAGGTAGAATTTTTTCAAAACTTTTTATTGCTTTATGTTTTAAGTTTAGATTATTAATTTTTCCCTCAATTTTAAATTCCTTATCTAAAATTTTGTATCTATTATCCAAAGTTAGCTTCAATGATGTTTCTAAATCTGATGTTAATTCAACATTTTCTATACTATTGAGATTGAAGCCTATTAGAGAAGCAATTATTTTTATTTCATTATACTTAGAAGATCCTATAGTTTTAATCTTTGAATTTATTATTTTCTTACCATCTTTAAAGTTAATATCTATTAAGCTTTCCTGAAGATCCAAATTCAAAAGTTTTCCTTTGTTAATTAAAAAATTTATTTCTTTTTCATTTTTTGTTTTAGAAAAATATTTTATATCAGTTGATAAATTATTAATTTTGAAATCATTATTAATATTTATGTTTGCATTTAAAACTTTTGCATTAATCTCATAATTTTCAGATATACTTCCATCTGCATTAAAAGGAATAACAAATTCTCCTTCCACAACCCCTTCAGAAAATATTTTTTTTATCTTTTTGTTAATTATTCTAGGTACAAAAATACTAGTTATTTTTGTTAGGTCTTTAATATCATTTTTAAAAAAAGCTATTTCAGCTTTTTGAAGTAAAAAATCTGAATTAATAAACGATTTCAAAGGCAAAAATAAATCTATCTTTGATAAAATAATTTTTTTTTCTTTGACTAGAATTTTAGGATTCTGAAGTTTTACAGCTAAATTTAACTCTTTTATGTTAATGTGTATTTTTGTTTTATTGAATTCTAATTGTACATTTCTATTTACTTCATTTGCCTTGTTTTTAATTAATGAGTCGAATTTATCTGTTTCTAGCCCAAAATAGCTTAAGTAAACTAATAAAATAGTAACAATAATTACGAAAATTAAAAAAAATTTAAATAAAAATTTTCCCATAATTAATTTTTCTTTTTATTTTGATACAGCGCTGCTTCTAAAAAACTATCTATATCTCCATCTAATACACTTTCTGGATCTGTATTTTCTAAATTATTTCTTAAGTCCTTTACTAACTGGTAAGGTTGTAAGACATAAGATCTGATTTGATGACCCCAGCCTATCTCTGTTTTTGATTTTGCCAAATTTTCAGATTCTTGTTCTTTTCTTTGAATTTCATAATTATATAGTCGTGCTTTTAACATATTAAAACAGGTTTCTTTATTTTTGTGTTGAGATCTTTGGTTTTGACATTGCACAACAATATTTGTTGGTAAATGAGTAATCCTTACAGCACTATCAGTTGTATTAACATGTTGTCCTCCCGCTCCACTAGATCTGTAAGTATCTATTCTTAGGTCTTTTTCTTGAATATCTATTTTTATACTATCATCTATGACTGGATAAACCCAAACGCTAGCAAAGCTGGTATGTCTTCTTGCTCCAGAATCAAAAGGAGAAATTCTAACTAATCTATGAACACCTGATTCAGATTTTAACCATCCATGAACGTAAGGGCCGGATATCTTAAGTATAGTAGATTTTATTCCAGCTTCTTCACCTCTATGTTCACTAATGATTTCAATATTATTATTTTTTTTTTCTGACCACTTGGAATACATTCTTCTTAACATCTGTGCCCAATCTTGACTTTCTGTTCCGCCGGCTCCTGCGTGAATTTCTAAATAAGTATCTAAATGGTCATTTTCCTTTGATAAGAAGCATGAAACTTCAATTTTTTTAATTTTTTTTAATAATTCCAATATTTTTTTTTCACAATCTTTAATTACATTTATTTCATTTTCTTTAATTGCTAGTTGAATTAATTCTTCTAAATTAGAAAGCTCATTCGTAGTTAAATTAAAATTGTTTAAAATATTTTCTAGAAATTTCTTCTCTTTTAAAACTTTTTGTGCCGAAGAATTATCTTTCCAAAAATTCTGTTCTGTTATTTGAGAATTAAATATTATAAGTTTTTCTTCAATTTTATTTTCATCAAAGATACCCCCTAATGTTACTTATTATTTTTTTTATTTCAGATATCTTGGTTTTTATATTTTCCATTTTAATAAAATTTTAAAGTACTTTTTTGATTTTTAGAATCATCAAATCCTAATGTATCCTTATTAGGCAGCTTTTCAAGACTTGGGAAAGTGTTATTCTTTAATTTAAAAGACTCATAAATCACTTTTTTAGTATTTGCGTTAGGTTGTAAACCTGTCTCAGGATCCACCATAACAAAACTTATATTTTCTGGTACTTTGAAAGGAAGAGAGTCCTTTTTTTTAACTACACTTTTAATAAACTTTTTGAATATAGGAAGTGCAGCTTTGGCTCCTGTTTCATATTTTCCTAAACTTTTTGGTTCATCAAACCCCACGTATACACCTATCACTAATTTTGATGTAAACCCAATGAACCATGCATCCATATTTTTATTTGTTGTTCCTGTTTTCCCCGCTAAATATAAATTTAAATTTTTTAACTTTCTTCCTGTTCCTCTCTTTATTACACCTTCCATCATTGATGTTACTTGATAAGCAGTTTCAGCAGATATTATTTGCTCTTTATTGTCCTTAATTAATGGTATTTCTTCTTTTAAATAAGATATTTCTTCACATCCTTTACACTCTCTATTGTCTGCTTTAAAAATCGTCTTTCCTCTTCTATTTTGTATTTTATCAATAAATATTGGTACAACTTTTTTACCTCCATTTACGAAAGTGCAATATGCATTTGTAAGTTTTAATAATGTTGTCTCTGCGGAACCCAATGAGACAGATAATAACTCTGGTATATCTTCGTATATTCCAAGATTGCTTGTTATGTTTGAAATTTTTTCAAATCCAACGGTCTGAGCAACTCTTACTGTCATTAAATTTCGTGATTTTTCTATTCCTACTCTTAACGTTGATGGGCCATAAAATTGTTTACCATAATTTTCTGGTTTCCATGTTTTCAAACCTTCTCCTTGATCCATAACTATTGGAGCATCTAAAACTAAGGTTGATGGTGTAAAACCATTTTCTAATGCTGCCGCATAAACAAAAGGTTTAAAAGCTGAACCAGGTTGTCTCTTAGCTTGAGTCGCTCTATTAAATTCACTTAATTTAAAACTAAATCCTCCTGCCATTGCAAGAACTCTACCTGTGTATGGATCCATAACTGTAATAGCTCCATTTATTTTAGGCAGTTGTCTTAAGGTCCATTTTTTTTTTACTTTTTTTACATAAATAACATCATTTAAATCAAGAATTTCATTGAAGCTTTTCTTTCTAGTCCATGATGCATGTTCAAAATCTAAAAATCCAATTTCTTTATTTGCTAATTCAATTTTTACCTTCAAGGTATCTATTTCTATTACCTTAGCCAAGTTCCATTTTAAACTTTTGTCAGGAATAAAATTCTTAATTTCTTTTTCCCAATGATTGGATTTTATATTAATTATTGCTCCTCTCCAGCCATGTCTCCTGTCGTATTCTTCTAATCCGGTTCTTAAAGATTGCAATGCATTAACCTGATACAGAGAATTTAAGGGGGTCCTGATTGATAAACCACCCTTATAAAGGTCATCATAACCATAATTATTATTAATAATTCTTCTTACTTCTTCAGAATAAAAATTTGCTTCTTCTAAAAGTTTTATTTTTCTTTTTTTTGTTATAATTTTCTTATTTTTTAAAATTTTATATTCTTCTAAATCTATATAAGAATTGTCGTATAAATTTTTTAATACAAAATCTCTTCTAATTTTTGATCTTTCCATTGATTTATATGGATTATATTTACTAGGTGCTTTTGGTAAAGCTGCCAATAAAGCAGCCTCTTCATAATTTAATTTATTAACTGCTTTATCAAAATATTCTAAGCTTGCTGCAGCTATTCCATACGTGCCTTCACCTAAATATATTTGATTTAAGTATAATTCCATAATTCTTTCTTTTGAATAGGCTCTTTCAATTCTAAAAGCTAGAATTGCTTCTTTAATTTTACGTTTTATAGATACCTCATTCGTAAGTAAAAAGTTTTTAGCTACTTGCTGTGTTATAGTAGATGCGCCCTCTAACCTTTTTTCAGATAAAATATTTTTTATATTTTTTATTATTGCACGTGTAATACTTTTAGCATCAACTCCAGGATGTGAAAAAAAATTTTTATCCTCTGCAGATATAAAAGAATTAATCACTTTTCTAGGTATCGAATCGTACGGAATAAATAATCTTTTTTGTAGAGCATACTCTGCTATAAGCTGGCCTTCACCAGAATGTACACGACTTGATATTGGTGGTTTGTAATTAGCTAGGATTTTATAATCAGGTAAATCTGATGAAAAATACCAAAAACTTGAAAAACTAAAAAGTAAACCTATTAAAGTAATACCTATTACGAATTTAAAGCCTTTTTTGAAATACCTTATCACTTTTTTAACAAATGAATTAATTCTGGCTTTCTTAAGGCATTATTAAGTTTTCTTATAAATAGACATAAAAAATCGATATATTTGTTGATAAATTTATTGTATATCTAAACTATAACATGCAACAAAATTCTTAATTATGAATAAAATTAACAGCACATACAGAAAGAAATTTTTATGGAAAAGAATCTATACATTGATGCCTCGCATCCTGACGAAACTAGAGTTGTACTCAAATCAGAAAATCACATTGAAGAATATGAGTATGAAAACAAAAACAAGCTTTATCTAAAAAATAATATTTATTTAGGGAAAGTCACAAGAATTGAACCTTCTTTGCAAGCAGCTTTTATTAATTACGGAAAGCAAAGGCACGGTTTTTTAGCATTTAACGATATTCAGTCGGATTATTATCAAATTCCACACGATGATAAAGATAAACTAAAAAAAGATGAAGAAAATCTAAGACTACAACTTAAAGAAAAAAGTAAAAACGTAGAAGAAACTCAAAAAAACCAAGAAAAAGATAAAATAAGTGAAGAGAGTTCGTTAAATTCTAATGATGAAGCTAATAATCATGCTCCAGAAAAAATTAAAGAAGATAATTCCGTCGCAAATAGAAATGATCAATTTAATGAATTGAAAAAAAAATACGGTATAAGAAGATACAAAATTCAAGAAGTAATTAAACCAGACCAAATAATTCTGGTTCAAATACTTAAAGATGAACGTGGTCAAAAGGGTGCGGCTTTAACAACATTTATATCTTTAGCAGGTAAGTACTGTGTATTAATGCCAAATACTCCAAAGGGAGGAGGAATCTCACGTAAAATAGTTAATCCTGATGATAGAAAAAAAATAAGAAGGATTCTTCAAGAAATAGATATTCCAACAACAATGGGGTTAATAGTTAGAACCGCAGGATTAAACAAAACAAAGAATGAATTAAACAATGACGTACTTAATATAATTAAAACTTGGGAAGAAATAAAAAAGAAAACTGTAAATTCTATAGCTCCTAGTATGGTTTATGAAGAAGGAGATATAATTAAAAGAGCTATAAGAGATATCTATGACTCTAACACTAATAATATAATAGTTGATGGAAATGAAGGGTATCAAAAAGCTAAGAACTTCATGAAATTTTTAATGCCAGAAAATGTAAAAAAAATAAAAAAATATAGAGGAAAAATACCTCTGTTTCATGATGCTCAAATTGAAAAAAGTTTAAACAGAATTTTTGAACCAACTATTAAATTAGAGTCTGGTGGATATATTGTAATAAATCCAACTGAAGCACTAGTTTCAATAGATGTTAATTCTGGTCAATCAATTAAAGAAACAAATATTGAAAAAACTGCTTTAAAAACAAATTTAGAAGCCGCTGAAGAGATTTCTAGACAAATTAAAATACGAGATCTATCAGGTTTAATAGTTATCGACTTTATAGACATGTTTAATTTTTATAATAGAAAAACTGTTGAAAGAAAATTAAAAGAAAAATTAAAAGATGATAGAGCAAGAATGCAATTTGGTAGAATAGGAAATTTTGGATTGTTAGAAATGACAAGACAAAGACTACGAGAAAGCTCTGTAAAATGGAATATGGTACTATCTATCGACTCCTTTTCATTAAAAATTGTAAAAAAAGGTGAAGAGCTAGCTTTTTCAAACAAAGCTAAAGTTATTAATATAAAGATTCCTTCTAAAGTTAAAACATATATTGATGAAAATTTAGCAAAAGAGATAATTCATTTTAAAAAAAAATATAAATTAGAATTTAACATAATGTCAGATGAAAAGCTTGTTATTCCAGAGTATAAAATTGATTTGCTGAATAAAAATAAAAAAATTATTAAAAAATTTGAAAACATTGAAAAAATTGAGATTAATGTTCCTAAAAAAAACCATGTTAGACAAAATTTTATAAATAAAAAAAATAATAAAAGATTTAAATCTCAAAATAAATTTAAGTTTCACAGGAGAGATAAAAGAAATCAAATTAAAAAAACGGTAAATCTTTAATTTTTTGTAAAAATCAAATTAAATCAGTTGTGGGAGATGAAGGTTCACCATACTCCCTTTTTTTCATTCTGCCAGCTTTAAAAGATTTTCTTCCAGCTATGACCGCGTGTTTCATGGATTCAGCCATCATTATAGGATTTTTTGCTTCTGCTATCGCTGTGTTAATCAATACCGCATCACAACCCAGCTCCATTGCAATTGTTGCATCTGAGGCTGTACCAACTCCAGCATCAACTATTACAGGAACGCTTGACTGTTTTTTAATTAGTTTTATGTTTGTTTTATTTTGTATACCATGACCTGATCCAATAGGAGCTCCTAATGGCATTATCGCGCAAGCCCCAACATCTTCTACTTTTTTACATAGAATTGGATCATCTGTGCAGTAAACCATTACATCAAAACCTTCTTTAACCAAAATTTCGGTAGATTTTATTGTTTCAATCATATTGGGATATAAAGTTTTTTTGTCTCCAAGGACTTCTAATTTTACTAATCTCCAGCCTCCCATCTCTCTAGCGAGTCTTAAAGTTCTTAGTGCCTCTTCAGAAGAATAACATCCGGCGGTATTTGGTAGATAAGTGATAGATTTGGGATCTAAATAATCCATTAGTAAAGGTTGATCTTTATCCAAAATATTAACTCTTCGAACTGCAACCGTAACTATTTCTGCCGCTGATGCTCTTACTGCGTTAGCAGTTTCCTTAAAATTTTTATATTTCCCAGTTCCTACAATTAAACGTGAAATGTAATTTTTATTAGCTATTGTAAATGTATCTTCCATAAATTTTATCCTCCACCAATAAAATGAACTATTTCCACTTTATCATCTTTTCTTAAAATCAAATTTTGGTAATTTCCCTTTTGAACAATCTCACCATTGACTTCAATTGCCACTTTATTTTTTTGTATTTTAAGCTTATTTAGCAGTTCATTTAAATTCGTTCGACCATTTATTTCGTATGGATCCCCATTTAATTGTATTTTTGCCACATTTGAGTTATTCATTTAGATTATTTTAACTTATTTAAATGACAAAAAAAATACTAATTATAAATGGACCTAATTTAAATCTTCTGGGTGAAAGAGAAGAATCTAAGTATGGCAAGACTTCTCTTGATGAAGTTAAAAAAAATTGTGAACATCACGGTAAATCAATTGATCTTGAAATCAAATTTGAACAATCAAATATAGAAGGAGAAATCGTTACAATGATACAAAAAGCAAAAAATGTGTATCATGGAATAATTATAAACGCTGCTGGTTATACTCATACCTCAGTTGCTATTTTGGATGCACTTTTAGCTATTAAAATTCCAACTATAGAAGTTCATATAACAAATATTTATAATAGAGAGGAATTTAGAAAAAAATCCTTAATTAGTAAGGCTGCAAATGGAATTATTTGCGGATTTGGTATAAACGGTTATATTATGGCATTAGATTCAATTAAAAAAATCTTAAGTAAATAAAATGAAAATAAACAAAAAAATTATTGAAGAACTTACAAATTATTTGAAAGAATTTAATCTTAGTGAGATTGAATATGCTGAAGGTTCAACTAAAGTAAAAGTTTCTCGATCAATTAACTCTTCTACTATATCTTCAATAGCACCAAGTGAAGCTAAAAAAAAACAGGAAGTAATTGAAAGTAGTGGAACAAATATAACTTCACCTATTGTCGGAACTGCATATCTTGCACCAGAGCCAGGTGCTAAAAAATTTGTGGAAGTAGGACAAAAAATAAAAAAAGGTCAAACCATAATGATTATTGAAGCAATGAAAACGATGAATCATGTACCTTCAACTTTAGATGGCACTGTAAGTAAAATTTTGGTCAAAGATGGTGAGCCCGTTGAATTTAGTCAGCCTCTTATTTCTATTAAATAATGTTTAAAAAAATTTTAGTTGCTAACCGTGGAGAAATAGCGGTACGTGTAATTAGAGCTTGTAAAGAATGGGGAATTTCAACAGTAGCTGTTCATTCTGATGTAGATAATGATTCCATGCACGTACGATTAGCTGATGAAAGTATATGTATAGGTGGCCACCAACCTCAAAACAGTTATTTAAATATTGCATCGCTAATGTCAGCAGCTGAAGTAACTGGGGCAGAAGCTATTCATCCCGGATATGGTTTTTTATCTGAAAATGCTCAATTTGCAGAAATTGTTACCAAGCATGGTTTAAAATTTATTGGACCCAGCTCCGATTTAATTAAAAAAATGGGTGATAAAATACAAGCTAGAAAAATTGCAAAAGAAAATGGTTTACCTGTAATTGAAGGTTCTGAAGAAAATATTAACTCCGCAGAAGAAGCAAAAAAAATTAGTGAAAAAATTGGATACCCAGTTTTAATTAAAGCTGCTGGTGGTGGTGGTGGAAAAGGAATGAAAGTTGCTAATAAACCTGAGGAATTAGAAAAATTACTTCCTTTAGCTAAATTGGAAGCAAAAAAATATTTTAATAATGATAATGTGTATATTGAGAAATATTTTACAAATCCTAGACATATTGAAGTACAAATATTATCAGGAAAAAATAGAACGGTTCATTTAAATGAGAGAGACTGTTCGGTTCAAAGAAAACATCAAAAGCTTATAGAAGAAACTCCAAGTCCAATTATAGATAAAAAAATTAGATCAGAGTTATTAGAAAAAACAGTGAAAATGGTTGAAAAAATTGGGTACGAAGGTGCGGGAACTGTTGAATATATTTATGAAAAAGGAAAATTTTACTTTCTCGAAATGAACACAAGAATTCAAGTTGAACATCCTGTAACAGAAGTTGCTACAGGTATAGATATTATTAAACAACAAATAGCAATTGCAAGTACTGGTAATACTGACCTAACCCAAGATGATGTTAAGCCAAGAGGTCACGCTATAGAATGTAGAATTAATGCTGAAGACCCCAGTAAAAATTTTCAGCCTTCTCCTGGAATAATAAGTGTCTGCCATCAACCATCTGGTTTTAGAACTAGAGTTGATGGAGCTATTTTTCAAGGATGTAAGATTACACCTTACTATGACAGTTTAATTTGTAAGTTAATATGTCAAGGAAGAAACAGAACTGAGGCAATCCAAAGAATGTTAAGAGCATTAGATGAATTTGTTATTGAAGGTATAACAACAACTATAGATTTACATAAAAAAATACTTCAACACGAAAAATTTATTAGTTCTGATTTTGATGTTAATTGGTTAGCAAAAGAGTCCTTTTACTAAATATTCTCACAATTAATTATCCATAGATCATAAATTGGGTGATCTATTGAACGTAAACTAGGACTAGATGCAAAAGTCCATCCATTAAATAAAAAAACTTGATTATTGTCTTTAGATGCCAAATCTTTAACTTGTAAATAAGCAACAGTGTCTAAAAATTGGCTATTTTCAGAATGTTGACATTTTAAACCTTTTATTTCTAATGATCCAAAAATATTTTTTTCTCCAATTAATAATCTTATATCTGAGGTTTTGGCAGTAATTTTATTTAAAGCTTTTATGTTTATATAAATTTTATCTGATTTTTTAACTATATTTTTTTTAGCAGTTTTTTCAAAATTATTTGAATTATTTTTCTGTTCTTCAGCATTTTCAAATGAGTCTTTGTCTTCTTCAAATGAAGGAGATAATTCCTCTAAATTAATTAAAGGAACGGACTCTATTTTATCTTCAGCATGAAGAAATAATACGTTTTTAAAAAATAAAATAGAAATAAAAATATAAATACTAATTTTTCCAAACTTCATATTTTTTCATATCTTTGCTAGATTCATTAGATAATGATCCTTCGGGTTTATGAGCCTTTTTTGTACCTGTCATATTCTCTTCATGTTTTATTTGCCATGAAAATTTTTTTTCATTATTTTTAGGTATATCTTGTCTTAAAAAATGTATCCAGGAATGCCATTCGGCTGGTATTTTAGTTGATTCAACATTACTTCTGTATATTACCCATCTTTTGCCCTTTGAACTTGTGTAATATTTATTTCCAAATTCATCTTCACCAACAAATTTTCCAAGAATCAATGTATAAAAAAAAGTACCTAAGGTTTGTTTGTTCCACCAAGTAAATATTAATTTTAGTAAATTCATATTTTATTTTAAAATGATTCGTTTATTTTATTTATAATCAACACAATTAAAAATTGTAAATAATTTATTAGACTTAAATTGTATTTAATATATATCATATAAATGCTTTTTTTTAATATAAAAATAATCAAAAATTAGGAGTTCTTATAAAATATGTCAAAATATCTAGTTGAAACTTTCTACACATGCACATTCAAGATTGTTCATAAACTTGATGAGTTAAACGAAAAAAAACTTTCAGAACTTGAAAATCGTAAAGATGGAGAGGTTCAAATCATAGATGTTAGGCTCAATAATAGAAAAACAAAAACAACAAGTAAAAAAAGCTTGGAAAATAAACCTGCAACTATTTTAAAAGATAGTTCACAAATTTCTTCCCTGATTAATGAAAAAATAGCAAATAATGCAAATGAAGTTAACTCGAGTGAAATAAATCAAAATTTCTCAAATGTTCAAAAGTTTAATAAAAAAAATAACGATAGATCAAAGATGCCTGATAGAAGAAAAGGATATATTCAAAAAGTTAGCATCGGAGATCACAAAATCTATTTACATACAGGTGAATATGATGACGGAAAAGTGGGAGAAATTTTTATAGATATGAATAAAGAAGGTGAACTGGTTAAAGCCTTAATGAATAATTTTGCTATAGCTATATCTTTAGGTCTTCAATACGGTGTTCCTTTAGATGAATTTGTAGATGCCTTTATTGAAACTAAATTTGAACCATCAGGAGAAATTAAAGGTAATGATAGAATTTTAAACGCTTCATCGATTCTTGACTATATTTTTAGAGAATTAGCTATATCTTATTTAGGAAGAGAAGATTTGGCTCATACTCCTTCTATTAATAAATCTACTAATGATAAAACAGCTGGCGATGAATTTGAAGATACTTTTTTAAACTTGGTAAAGGGATTTACAAGCAAAGGTTTTGTAAGAAATAACTATAAAGATAAATTAGTTGACCTAAGCAACGTAAGAATTAATTTAAAGAGTAATAAATAATTTATATATTTTTACTTTTTGTTTAAAATTTTAAGATTGAGTTCTTTTAATTGTTCTAGGCTAATATCAGAGGGGGCGTTCATCATTAAATCTTGAGCGTTCTGATTCATGGGAAACATAGTTACTTCTCTTATATTTTTTTCATTAGCTAACAACATAAGAATTCTATCAATTCCAGGAGCAATACCACCATGTGGTGGAGCGCCATAATTTAAAGCATTAATCATGCCACTAAACTTCTCATCAACTTGTTTTTTCTCATAACCGGCTAGTGCAAATAATTTATACATTAGCTCAGGTATATGATTTCGAATGGCTCCAGAAGATAATTCAATCCCGTTGCAAACAATATCATACTGATAAGCTTTGATATCAAGAGGTTTAGTAAAATCAATATCTTTTAAATTTCCTTGAGGCATAGAAAAAGGATTATGGCTAAACTTGATTTTTTTGGTAATATTATCTTTTTCAAACATCGGATAATCAACTATCCAACAAAATGCAAACTCATTATCATTAATAAGTTTTAGATCTTGTCCTATTTTGTCTCTTGCTAAAGCTAGAATTTTTTCAACTTCGTTAACTTTTCCACATGCAAAAAAAATACTATCTCCAATACTTGCAGAAGTTAATTTCATAATTTTTTTTAACGATTCTTCAGAAAATAGTTTACCAACTGGTCCTTTAGCTGATAGTTTTTTATCTTTTTCAAAGGTAAAATAAGCAAGACCTGAGGCTCCTTGTTCTTTGGCCCATCTATCAATATTATCAAAAAAACTTCTTGGCTTGTCTTTGGTATTTTTGGTTAGAATTGCTCTTACTTTGGATCCAGACTTAACAAGTTTTTTAAATATTTCAAATTTTACATCTTCTCTAGTAAAAATTTCAGTCAAATCAGAAATTATTAAAGGATTTCTTAGATCGGGTTTATCAGTTCCATATTTTATCATAGATTCAGCATAAGAAATTTTAGGAAATTTTTCATTTTTTATTTTTTTACTAGAAAAATTTTTAAATAATTTAATCATTAATTTTTCTACAACATTAAATACATCTTCCTGTTCAACAAAAGACATTTCTAAATCTAATTGATAAAATTCTCCTGGACTCCTATCTGCTCGAGCATCTTCGTCTCTGAAACATGGAGCTATCTGAAAATATTTATCAAATCCCGCAATCATAATTAATTGCTTAAATTGTTGGGGAGCCTGAGGTAAAGCATAAAACTTGCCCGGATTTAATCTGCTTGGGACTAAAAAATCCCTAGCTCCTTCAGGGCTTGAAGATGTTAAAATTGGAGTTTGAAATTC